>JAGHVP010000228.1 GCA_018064305.1 Candidatus Equibacterium intestinale
AAGGCCGACCGCACTGCTGTGACCGATGCCGACATCGAGAAGATCCGCTGCAGGATGCAGGAGATTGTGGCGGAGGACATGCCTTTCCGCCGCTACGAGGCTCCGATCGGGGATGTTATAAAGCTTTTCGAGGAGCGGGGCTGCGACGACAAGGTGAAGCTGCTGCAGACCAGCGGTGAGGTGTATATGGACTATTACATGCTGGGTGATTTTGCAGATTATTATTACGGCCGCCTTGTGCCCTCGGCAGGTTATCTGAAGGTGTGGGAGCCTGAGCGGTACCACGAAGGTATCCTGCTCAGGATGCCTGATGCCGGCAATCCTTCTGAACTGGCCCCTGTGGTGGACCAGCCAAAGACTTTCAGCATGTTCACCGAGGCTCTGCGCTGGAACATCATCATGGGGCTGAGCAATGCCGGTGATGTAAACTGTGCTGTGCTGAATGGCTGTGCCAGCGAGCTGATCCAGGTGGCTGAAGCGCTGCAGGAGAAGAAGATTGTACAGATTGCCGAAGATATCTACCATCGCTCGCGCCGCCGCAGGAATCCTCTGAAGGTGGTGCTTATAACAGGCCCGAGCAGCAGTGGCAAGACCACTTTCTGCAAGAGGCTCAGCATCCAGCTCAAAGCGTGCGGCCTGCACCCGGTATCTATTTCTACCGATGATTATTTTGTGAACCGTGTAGAGACTCCGCTTCTTCCCGACGGCCGCTACGACTTCGACAATTTCGAGACTGTAGACCACGCCATGCTCGAACGTGACGTGGCGCGTCTGCTTGCCGGCAAGACTGTGGATGCTCCCGAATTCAACTTCGTGACTGGCCTGCGTGAGTTCAACGGGCGCAAGCTGCGGCTGACACGTGGCTCTGTGCTGCTTATCGAAGGTATCCACGCCCTCAACCCCGGTCTGATTCCTTCGGTGGATGATGCATTGAAATACAGGATCTTCATTAATACTCTCACCAGCACTTCGCTTGACAACCACAACTCTATCCCCACATCCGACAACCGCCTGCTGCGCCGTATCGTGCGTGACTACAACAAGGGCGCCTTCACTGCAGTGGAGACGATAGGGCAGTGGCCCAGTGTGTGCGCGGCCGAGCAGCAGTGGATACTGCCGTATCAGGAGACTGCCGACGTGATGTTCAACAGTGCCTACCTGATAGAGTTTGCAGTGCTGCGCAACCACGCCGAGGCTATCCTGCGCACTGTGCCCAAGAACTGCCCGGAATACAGCGAGGCGCACCGCCTGCTGAAGTTCATCAGCTATTTCACACCCGTCTCCGACAAAGAGATTCCGCAGACTTCCCTGCTCAGGGAGTTCATCTAGCCTTCCAGCCGCGGCTTTCTGCTACCGCGCCTCTTTTGAGGTCACGGTTCTTTGTACAGCGCCTCTGTGCCGCGGCTGGCAGTTGCTGCGGAGCATCTTCGTTCGCTTACGCTCACTCCGGCCTTCCCACAGCATCTTTCGTCCCGCAGGCTCCGCAGCCTGAACAGTGCCGGAGGGGGCGCTTTTCTCACTTCGTTCGAGCGCTAGCTTACCCCCTCCGGCATCTGCTTTCGGACCACTCCGCTGACGCGGAACTCATCTGCTGTGGGCCCCTCCCATTTGAACGCCATGGGTCGCGAGGGTGTTTACAGCAAGCATTTTTATGCTTGCGGCCCGAGCAGCAGGGCTTTAGCCCGCCGGAGACGATATGCTCCTTCAGCAGCCTGCCAGCCTCTGGCTGGGGCGCGGAAAGGATTTTGTACGTTGCGGGTTGTGACTTGCCTACACTTTTGTATCTTTGAAACAGCAAATGCAACGACAGGCAAGCGCAAACCAGGCCAACAAAGGTTGTGATTTGCCTACACTTTTGTATCTTTGAAAA
>JAGHVP010000116.1 GCA_018064305.1 Candidatus Equibacterium intestinale
ACCTGGTATTTCATACCTGCACCTGATGCATGCCTGTAGATCTCGGGGAAGTCGATCTTGCCTGATGCACCTACTTCAAGCTCGTCTTTCACGTGCCAGAAATAGAAGCGGCCGGGATTTGCCTCCATTACATCCACGGGGTTCACGCCACCGACTGTTGCCCAGTAGAGGTCGATCTCGAAGAATACCTTCTCGGGATCGGTGTTCTTGAGCATGTAGTCGTAAACTGAAATCTGAGTGCCGTCGGGCATGTCAAACTTCACTGTGAACTCTGCATAATGGTTGTGGTAGCCGAATTTGAGGCCTTTTGCAGCGCACATCTCACCAACCTCGTTGTAGAGGTCGCAGTACTGCTGGAGACCTTCTGCTGATGCATAAGCCTCGCCGCCCATACCGGGAGCAACAATAGCAACACAGCCTGCTGCAGCGTGGGCGTCAATTGCCTGAGCCCACCAGTCAACGCATGTCTGGTGATCGTTTACACAAGGGTTGGGGCCGCCTGTGTGTGAGCAGAGCACGTCAAGGCCGGCTTTCTTTGCCATTGCCTTGAACTCTGCAGGCTCGATGCCATAGAACTTGCCGTTGTCATATCCTGCAGGCTCGACGAAAGAATAACCTGCATCGGCTATCTTCTGAAGAGCTTCGGGCATGGGGTCAAGATACTTTCTTACAGAGTACATCTGAAGACCGATATAATCGTTCTTCTTCTCGCAGCTGGCTGCAGAAAGTATTGCAAGAGCGGCAAATGCTGCAAATAAAAGTTTCTTCATTATTCGAGAACTTTGAGTTTGAGGTTACGATACCAAACATCGTCGCCATGGTCCTGGAGACCGATGAAGCCTGTTCCGTCATCCTCAGCCTTGAGCATGTAGGGATAAGCCTCTGCGCAGGGACCTGCCTCGCCGAACTTGCTTGCGTCAACCAGAGCTTTCCACTCGGGAGTCCACAAGTGATATTCGAGAACTTTCTCACCGTTCTGATAGTGAACGACTGTGCCTTTGTAAACGATGATCTTACCTGTGTTCCACTCACCGAAAGGTTTTGAGTTCTGGGGATTTGCAGGGATCATATCGTAGAGAGATGCTGACTGGCGGTTGCCGTCTACACCAAGCTTGGCATCAGGATGGTTCTCGTTGTCGAGAATCTGATACTCGGGAGCTGAGTAGTAGATGGGAAGATAAGAACCGTCTTCACGCTGGATCTCTTTAGCCATGTAGAAGACACCTGAATTTGACCCCTGGGCAACTTTCCACTCGAAAGTGAACTCGAAGTTCTTCACTTCAGTTGTGTAGATGATGTCACCACCGTCAACTGCACCGGCCTCACCGCGGCCAGAACCGTTGATCTTGATGCAACCGTCCTCGATAACCCATGCACCGGGAACATTCTCTTTTGCATAACCGCGCCATCCGTTGAAAGTTTCACCGTCGAACATTGCAACGAAACCTTCTTCAGCTGCAGGTTCCTCAGCAGCTTTCTTGTTGTTCTTGCAAGAAGCCAGAGACATAACTGTAAGGCAGATTACTGCCAGTGTAAAAATCTTTTTCATTTTATTATTTAAGTTATAAGCGTCTGTTATCTAGGCATATCGGGAAGTGCATAACCCTCACGGTATGTGTGTTTGATAAGTTCAGCGGCGAATGCCTGAGCGTTGATAGGATCAGTGTATTCGTTCTTGAATGTAGGGTGACCCTCGTGTACTGAGAAGCCGTCCTTAACCTTGAATACGAGGCTCTCGTCGGGACCGATGTTGGTGAAGCGCATGTTCTCACCATCCCACATGAGCTCGCGGTTGAGGCCCTGCAGACGTACTGCAAGCACACCCATTACAACCATCTCGTTCAGAGGACCAGACTTGCTGAAGTCTGACTTTGTGATGATACGGTTTTCCTTAGACTCTTTGCAGGCGCGTACGAAGTCCATGTGGTGGTCTTCGTTCTCAACCTCGCGTGTGCTCTTGGCAGCGGGAACGGGTTTGCCGGAAAGGAGCCAGGGATCAGTACCATAGCAACCGCAGATAAGGACGTCCTTTGTACCATAGAATATGCAGGCACCACCTGCGTGGTTCATATCTCTACCTACAGGCCATCCTTTAGGGAATTCGGGTTTGAGACCACCGTCATACCAGTTGACCTCTACAGCGGGCATACCTACCTTGGGCATGTTGTCGCGTGCAGGGAATTTGAACTTAACCATCTGTGCGTTAGGAGCGCAGTCGATCATAAGGTTGGTCGAGCTGCCCTGGCAAGAGATAGGTGAGCCGAGGTTGAGGGCGTCTACGATAGGCTGCATGATGTGGCATGCCATATCTCCGAGAGCACCTGTACCGAAATCCCACCATCCGCGCCAGTTCCAAGGGTGATAGATAGTGTTGAAAGGACGATACTTTGCAGGGCCGATGAAGAGATCCCAGTCGAGAGTGTCGGGGATGGGATCAGCCTTGGCGGGAGTTTCAAGACCCTGGGGCCAGATAGGACGGTCTGTGAAAGCATCTACGCGTGTTACCTCACCGATGACACCGTTCTGGATGCACTCGATAATCTGACGGGTAGAGTTAAGTGATGCACCCTGGTTACCCATCTGGGTTGCCACACCCTGGGCTGCAGCGAGCTTGGTGAGGAGGCGGGTTTCATAAACTGTGTGGGTCAGAGGTTTCTCGCAGTAAACGTGCTTGCCCATTGCAAGAGCCTGTGCAGCGATACAAGCGTGAGTATGGTCGGCTGTACCTACAACGATTGCGTCGAACTCGTTGCCGATCTCGTCGAACATCTTACGATAGTCTTTGAACTTCTTCGCATTGGGATACTTCTCGAACTCATAGGCAGCATAGTTCCAGTCGCAGTCGCAGAGAGCCACGATGTTCTGTGAAGCCATACCGTCAACGTCAGCAGCACCACGACCGCCGATACCGATACCTACGATATTCAGCTTGTCAGTTGCAGCAACTTTCTTTTTCTCTTTTTTCTTGGGTTCACCTGCCCACATGGGAGATGATGCCACAGCCATGCCGGCAGCAGCCATTGCACTTGTTTGAAGGAAAGACCTTCTTGACATGTTTTTGCTCATAGTAGCTAATATTTAATATGTGTTGTTACTAATTATCTATTATTCTAAAGGTGTTTTGCGCGGACGTTGCGGATCCAGAGATGGTCACCATGACCGAGGAATCCGATATATCCTGAAGTGCGGTTGAGACCGGGATGGTTGAGACCGTCGTATGTGCCGTTGGCTGTTGCTTCGGCGATGTCGCCTTCAGTCACAACCTGACCGTTCACTGTCACGCGGATATATGTGCCTTTCATGTAGATCTCTTCGCTGTTCCACTCGCCTACCGGTTTGAGGGCGTCGCGGTTCTTTGCAGGGATGATGCCATAGAGTGAACCGTGGTACTGGTAATCCTTGAGCCAGGGCTGGTAGATAGCGTCATAGTGGTCGAGAATCTGAACCTCATAGCCTTCGTATGCTGCGTCACCTACGCCGGGAGCACGCACACCTACACCGTTGTTGGCGCCTTTGGTGAGCTTGAACTCGAAACGGAAGATGAAGTCTGCATATTCTTCATTGGTGTAGAGGTCACCGATCCATGAGCTTCCGCGGCTGCGGCTCTCAACAGAAATCTCACCGTCTACCACATTGTAGTCAACTTTGTTGCCGTGCCATTTCTGAAGGCTTGTACCGTCGAACAGCATCTCGAATCCTTCAGCCTCTTCCTCTGCAGTGAGCTTTGTGGGCTCTACTGAAGGAAGCTCGTGGATATAGAGGTCACGATAGCCGATGCGGCTGCCGTGTGCCTGGAGCTCGATGTACTCCTCGGGGAAGATACCTTCCTCGCGGTTCCAGTAGTTCTCCATCACGATGTTGTTCACAACAAGCTCGCCGTTGAGATAAACGGTAACGCGCTCGCCCACCATCTTGATGTAGAAGCTGTTCCACTCACCAACAGGGTTGTCTGCTACAAGTGCGGGAGTGCTCTCTGTCTTCTGGTTGTTGTAGAGTCCGCCGCTGCCGACCTCTGCGCCTACCCATGTGCGGGCAGTGTCCCAGATCTGTACCTGGGGTGTAGAGCGGAGGTAGATGCCTGCATCACCGTCGGGCTGGCCGGGGTAGATGATCCAGTCGACATACATCTCGAAATCTTTGTATTTCTTTGCAGAAACGAGGTTGTCATAGCCTGTACCTACATATTCGATTGTGCCGTCCTTCACTGCCCAGCTTGCAGACATCTGCTGGTCTGCTGCCGCCTGCTCTTTTGCAAGCTGCTTCTCGCTGAGACCGTAGCGGTAGTAGGGATTGCCGTCACCGACCATACCCTGCCAGCCTGAAAGGTCCTTGCCGTTGAACATGCTTACAAAGCCCTGGTCGTCTGCGGGAACTGCAGAGAGATATTTCTCGATGCGCTGCAGGTCATAAACGAAGTCAGCACCTGTATTCACATCTTTGATCTTGTTCATGAGAGCCACAACCTCGGGACCGTAGAATGAAGGATCGCTGGTTGCAATCTTGCGGAGCGCGATGGCGGCAGCCTGCTTTGTTGCAGGGTTGTCAAGATACTTGGCAGCGTAGAAGATGCCGGGGAATGCACCTGTGTTGCCGATGCACTCGAGCACTTTGTTCTTGAGCTCGTCTGTATCTGCATAATCCATCACGGCGCGGTAGTGGAGCAGCTGCTCTGCACCGGGCTCCTTTGCTGCCTCTACCTTTGCAAGATATGATTTCACTGCTGTAGCAGCAAGGTCTGCGTCGTCACCGGCTTCCTTGCAGATGCCGAATGTCTGTGCAAGGTCTGCAACTGAGATGATCATGGGCCAGTAGAGTGCCTCGTTTGCTGAAGGAACAACATTCTTGCGGTTTGAAAGCACCTCGTATTTCTCTGCATTGCTGAGACCCTCCAGAGCTGCAAGGATTGCATTCTGGATCTGGGGCTGCTGGTCTTTTCCGCTGCTCTCGAGGAAAGTGAAGAGAGTGATGAGGTCTTCTTTGTCAACTACAGATGCAAGTGCGTCATATGCAGCCTTGCTTACTTCTGCATCATTGTTGAAGAGTGAACCGAACACGATGTCCTTGTTGGCTTTTGCGCAGCGGCCGCCAAGAAGGCCGAGGATGCTCTGCTTACCTTTGTCTGATGCCTTGGTGAAAAGAGGAGCCACAGCGTCGGCAACATTTGCGGGGAAGCACTTCAGGCATTCTGCTGCAAGCTCTGCATCGGTGCCTTTGGCAACCATATCGGCAAGGATGGGCAGTGCTTTCTTGCTGCCTGTCTTGGTGAGGGCCCACGCAGCCTCGCTCTTCACGTTCTGTGCTGCAGAAGTGAGGAAAGGAAGGATGGCGGCGTCGAACTTGCTGTCTTTCTGCTCGCCGAGCCACCAGATGAGGTCTGAGCGGGTGTCGTCACTCTTGACTGCAGGAATTGCAGCTGCCACGATATCTTTCGCAGCCTCGATGTCACCTACACGGTAGAGTGCGTCGAAGATTGATTTCTTGTCTCCTTTCTTGATGGTTTTTGCAAGCTCTTTCAGCCCTGTAGCTGCAGTTGTGCCGAGATCAAGTGCAGAAGTGACGGTCTTGTTCTTCTCACCGTAGTCGACGCCGAGCACCATAAGCTGGCGTACCATAAACTCCTTGATGGTCTCGTCCTTGGCCTCGTCTGCGAATTTCTTCACAAGGTTGGCGACTGTAGCCTGCTGCTCGCCGCCGATTGCGGTGGCTTTTGCGCAGATTGCTCCGATGGCGTATTCAACAGCCACCATAGAGTCGTCCTGACGCTCCAGCATGTCTTTCAGGAGTGTGAGACCCTCAGCACCTGTGCCTACAAGCTCAGTTGCAAGCTGGTCGTAGAGAGCCATATCTGTTGCGGGAAGATTCTGGAGGGCGTCACCCACAACTGTGTTGACGTTTCTCAGGACTCCCTGGCCGAATGCCTGACCTGCAAGAAGTGTAAGGCAGGCAGCCGATGTCATAAATATTCTGGTTATCTTTTTCATTTCTGTTAGTTTTTTTAGAACCAGTTTTGAAATGGTTCACGAAAATTATTATGAGTTATTTTTCAAAATATTTTTCGCTGATTTGAAGGAGCAATGGGGTTCCATTGTAACTGAAAAGCAGTGATAAATATTCGAAAAAGAAACATTAGAATTGAAGTTAATCATTTCAAAAACTGGTTCTTACAGTTTCCAAGGGCCGCGCATAGGCTGGTAAACCAGGCGGTTTGCGGCATCGTCGTTGATGAATTCCTGCTTTTCTGAATCGAATTCGAGTGTGCGGCCGAGCTGCAGTGCTACTGTACCGAGGTTCACGATGTTACAGCTGCGATGGCCGTTCATCTCGTTGAGGGCGAATTTCTTGCGGGTGCGGACGCACTCAAGGAAGTCGGTCTGCTGTGGCAGAGGATCGGGGAACTCTGCAAGTTTCTCGCGCCAGTTGGGGATGTCGCATATGAAGTTGTTGTATACATTACCGTTGGGACCCGCGATGTAAGGAGTGTTGGGATCGCCGAAGTCGCCGCCCCACAGTACAATCTTGCAGCCGTCTGCGTATGTGTAGATGATCTGGCGCCATGTTCCAACTGCATCGTAATGCTGCTGGGGAGCATCAACCTCAACCTTCACAGGGCTCTCGTCGTCTTTGCCGAGGAGATACTGCACGGGGTCGATGTAGTGCTGGCCCATGTCGCCGAGTCCGCCGCCGTCATAATCCCAGTAGCCACGGAATGTCTCATGCACGCGGTGAGGGTTGTAAGGCTTGTAGGGAGCGGGTCCCAACCAGCTGTCATAGTCGAGCTCTGCGGGAACAGGCATGGGATCGAGATGTTCCTTTCCCACCCAGAAGAACTTCCAGTCGAAACCGGTGTGCTTTGAGATTGTGACTGCAAGAGGCCAGCCGAGCAAGCCGCTCTGTACAAGCTTCTTGAGGGGATTCACTGTGGTGCCGAGACCGTAGAATGTGTCTTTGAATCTGAACCAGGTGTTGAGACGGAAGATAGTGTTGTAGCGCTTCATGGCCTCTACCACTCTCTTGCCTTCACCGATTGTACGGGTCATAGGTTTCTCGCACCATACATCCTTGCCTGCCTTTGCTGCCTCGATTGACATTAGGGCATGCCAGTGAGGAGGAGTTGCAATGTGCACGATGTCGACATTGGGATCCTGGATGAGGTCCATGAAATTGTCATACAATGCAACTTTGCCGAAATTCATCTGCTCTGCAAGGTCAGCGCCTCTCTTGAGATGGTTCTTGTCAACGTCGCAGATTGCCACGAGACGGTCGGGGTAGTCATAATGCTGACGGCCCATTCCGCCCACACCGATGATACCTTTTGTGAGCTGGTCACTGGGAGCGATATAGCCTTTTCCACCCAGCACGTTGCGGGGAAGGATGGTGAAAGCTGCCACAGATGCGGCCGCCCCTTTGATAAAGTTTCTTCTACTTGTCATGATTGATTTATAGTAATTAATTGATCTGCAATTGTTTACCTCGCGCACGCGTGTATGCGCACACAAAATCAATCAAAGGTAGCCAAAAAATGTGGAAATTCCTACAATCCCCGGTCGTTTTCTCTGCGCAAATCCTTCTCCTTTATGGATTGGCGCTTGTCAAACTCCTTCTTGCCCCTGGCGAGTGCTATGTCGAGTTTTGCATAACCGTTGTCACTGATGAAAAGCTTCACGGCAACTATGGTCATACCCTTTTCCTTTGTCGAGCGTTGAAGCTTGTTGAGTTCGCGTTTCGTAAGCAGAAGCTTGCGGTCTCTCTTGGGATCGTGGTTGTTGAAGGTGCCCCACCAGTATTCGCTGACATGCATGTTGCGCACAAACAGCTCTGTCCCAACGAAATAGCAGTAGCTATCGACAAGCGACGCCTTGCCGGCCCGGATCGACTTGATCTCGGTGCCCGACAGCACGATGCCTGCCGTGAACTTCTCTATGAATTCGTATTCAAAGGAAGCCTTCTTGTTCTTTATCTCCACTTTGCTTTTCGCTTTCGGCATATTACGTTCTTTGAGCGGGCAAATATAAGCAAAAAAGTTAAAGAGGTATGGCTTACCGGCCCATATTCCTAAAGCCTCTGAGGCTGCCGTCATTCAGCCCCATATTGCCCGATGGAGATTTCAGTCCGCTCTTCGAATGGTAAAACTTATATGATATGTTGAGTGTGACATATCTGGAAAGACCTGTAACCGAAGTGTTCTCCAAGTAGTTCTGCACAACGCGGCTTACAAAATTCGTATTTCTGCCCAGAAGGTCATATGCCGACACCGAAACATCCATCTTCCGATTGAACAGCGACACTCCGGCAATTGCATTCAGCAGATTGTCACAATAACCGTCAACAGTTCCAGATGAATTTGTCACACATCTGAAACGGTAGAATGGTCTCATAAACATGGATTTCCAGAAATACCACTGGAAACCCACATCCATTGTCGTTTTGAATGAATTGTTACACGACAATCCGGCCACCGCGCTCATAGTGTAACCGGAATCCAGCCCCAGCCTGTATGAAAACCTTTTACTGACAAGTGAATTCAACCGTGATGATATCTCAAAGCTGTTGCTGTTCATCACACTCGACTGATTGCCAAAAACATACGGTGTGCTGGAGAATGAATATACCGGGCGTATTACCGCGCTTGCCTTCAATTCTTTGATTCCGAAATTCAAATCACATCCGGCTTGGCACATCAATGCATCTCCGCTGTTGACCCATTGTGACAGAGAAGCCCCTTGCTGCACGGTGTAATCCCATTCAGGGAGATATTCGGGGGAATCAATGTATCTTGTCGCAAGAGAAATCGTATTCCTTGAATAAGACACGGCTCCATGAAGAGAAACTGTATTCCCATTGTTTCCAACAAAGCCGGCTCTGGCGTCAATGGTATGGTTGTATGTCGGTTTAAGTTCTGAATTTCCCGATACAGGCTGGAGCGGATTTAAGTTGAGCAGCTGAGGTCTCCACTGCTCAAAAGTGGGGAGTGTCAGCATTGTCCTGTATGAGAGTGTGAAATTATTCAGGCCATTGTTCCTGTTATATTGAACAGAAGGCAATGGATAAACCAGCCGCTTCTTGAATGCAGGGAACTCAGGCATGATATCAGTTCTTGCAGCAATGACGTGCTGCACCTTCAGCCTGCCAGTGAATCCGTTTGAATAATCCGATGAAGTCCAGGAAAAAGAAATTTCAGGTTCACTATGAAGATAGTTTGACATGAAACTGTATGTATTAGTCAAATCGGCCACCGGGGCGGCAGGATCAGTAACATTCAGACTCGTCTTCTCGTGATTCATGGTTTCATATCGGCAAACATATCCCACACTGAAATTCATGTTCATTCCAATGGATTTCCCGAATAAATAGCCGGCCTGGATATCATTGTCATGACTGCTGTTGTCATTCACAAAGTCGGCAAGAGGATGATTGCCATCAAAAGAATCGGACCGGTTGCCACTGCCGTTATTCCTTGCCAGATTCCAGAAAACATTTACACTATGATAAAACGTGTCCTTGAATATACTGAACAACATCGACTGGGAGAGGGCGAATCTATCGTCAAGATCAAGATTACGTGTAAAGTCGGATTTACGGTGCCCAGCAACTTCATTCTCCTGCAGAAATGACTGAAATGCCGACTTGTCGGCCCATTCCATAGAACTTTCATATGTGAAGGAGATCCCGTTTTTAATAACAGACATCCTCGCATTGGCAACATGGCTGGAAGAAGTGTCGGAATTATTGTTGATTCTGCCAATTGAAACATCCTCATCCAGATAATCCTGCGACACAGTGCTGTGAGAAAACGACTTGCGATTATTGAATGAATAGTTGGCACTGAGATCAACAACATCCGTAAACACGTCATCTCCCCATTTCCTGTCTATCGAAGCATCGACATAATTCAGGAGATTGTCGCGGTCTGATTTGACAAGGTTGGGAGCAAGATTTCCGATTCGGTTTGATTCGATGTTCATATTGTTGGTATTCGCATTGAGTCCCAGAATCAAGTCTTTCGAAAAGAAATTGGCATTGATACCAGTTCCATAGCGGAACTTGTCGGGATCAGCGATATCAGCACCCCCTGCAAGAAATGAATTGACTCTGGTAGCCTGCACAAGCTTGCTCCTTGTACGGATGTTCAGCACCCGATCCTTCTTCCTGTTGAATCTTGAACTCTTTCCGAAGGGATTCAGTTCCCTGTAAGTATCGATGCTGATGACATCGCTTGCTGGCAAACTTGACAGAGCCGTCATGACATCATTGCCGAACAGCAGAGTGCCGTCAACATAGGTACGACTGACATTCTCAGACATAATCGTGATACCGTTCTCATCAATCTGAGCGCCAGGCATATGACGCAAGATTTCCAAGGCCGGTTCTCCTTCCATAAGATCCAGTGCTGCAGCATTGTATCTGATTGTGTCACCAACAACGGTAATTCTTGGGACACGCTTGGCTGTGACACCTGCCGCCGCCAGTTCTTCAGCATCCTTCGTTTTCAAGCAGACTTCCACCAAGGTAACTGAATCCGCTGAAACCTGCACCTCTTTTTCAAAAGGCTCATAACTTATGTGGGAGAAAGTCACCTTGCCATTTCCAGGCCTGCACCCCTTGAGCACAATCTCGTTCATCAGAACCAGAGTGCTGACAGTATCGCCCTCATTGATGTAAGAACACACACCACCATACGGCTTCTCGCCGTTAGGGGGAAAACTCAACCAACCGTGCACGATGCCCGTCTTCACATCCTGGCCGAAAGCAGCATGCGAAAAAAGAAACAGCAGAATGAAAGCCAGAAGACTGGAAAAGCGCATCAGACTGAAGTTTAGAATCACTTATCCTCTTCCATTTTTACATCAATGGTCAGTTGCCCGTTGAATCTAATTCTTTTTGTCTTATAACCAGAGAAACTGAACTCCAATATTGAATTATTTCCACGCGTAATATTTATGCTGTAATGACCGTACAAATCTGTAATCACAGAATTTCCGATATTTTGCACCTCCTGCACCACTGCTCCACATAGTGGATTATCCTGCTCATCAGTAACGGTCCCATGTACGGCCGGACCAAAGTATTGGGCTGAATTTTGAAAACTCGCAAAGACAAATAGTAAAACTATGAGAACGATTCTCTTTAGAGCAACAGTCTTTTTCTTATACAAATAAAAGGTTGTTATACACTGCTACAAATGTAAATTATTTTGTTACTGAATGCAAATAATTAGTTATCTTGCAAGTTGTTTATAACGGATATGTACGAAGAATTCGACCTTGTGTGTGTGCTCGGCCCCACTGCGTGCGGCAAGACCCGCTATGCGGTGGATCTGGCGCGCCGTATGGATGCCGAAATAATATCGGCAGACTCCCGCCAGGTATACCGCGGCATGGACATCGGCACGGGCAAGGACCTTTCCGACTACGGGGATGTCCCGTACCACATGATCGACATCGCCGACGCAGGTACCAAATACAATATCTTCCAGTATCAGAAAGACGCCCAGGCTGCCTACGAGGATATTGTCTCCCGCGGAAAACGCGCCATCCTGTGTGGCGGAAGCGGGCTTTATATCGAATCGTTCTGCAAGGGTTATTCTCTGCCCGAAGTGCCTGAAGACCAGGCTCTACGGCAAGAACTAGAACAGTACGACGATGCCACTCTGATAGCCCGGCTGGCATCTCTCAAGCCACTTCACAACACCACCGACTACGACACCCGCAAGCGCCTCATCCGCGCGCTTGAGATTGCCATCTACGAAGCAGGGCACCCTGTGGATGTGACAGAAGCAGAAAACCGGCCGGATGGTGCCGGTGCCGCCGCTGCAGATGCCACCGCAGACAAAAAAGCGGATGCTGCCACCGGCACATACCCCCGCAACATAAAATACATCGGGTTGGATATCTCGCGCGAAGAGCGCAACGCCCGCATAGACCGCCGCCTTGAAGCCCGGCTTCAGGAAGGTATGGTAGATGAAGTCAGAAGGCTGCTCGACAGCGGCATACAAGCCGAGGACCTTATCTACTACGGCCTTGAATACAAGTTCGTTACAAAATTCCTTATCGGAGAGCTCTCTTACGATGCGATGGTAGACGGGCTGCGTACCGCCATACATCAGTTTGCCAAACGCCAGATGACCTGGTTCCGCGGCATGGAGCGCCGCGGCGTGGAGATCGAGTGGATCCCCTGCCTGTAACCGCTGTTGGCAGTATTCCCATTTTGTCTTGTCCACCATATTCACCTCCTGGCCGTACAACTTCCCTGTCTTGACCACCATATTTACCTCCTGGCCGTACAACTTCCCTGTCTTGTCCACCATATTCACCTCCTGGCCGTACAACTTCCCCGTCTTGACCACCTTTCAGACAGATTCATCAAATAACAGTTCATCGCCGCCAGCAGCCAGCACATCTTTGCAAATCCATCCGGCCGTTTCACCATTTTGGCGAATTTCCCCCATCAGACATTACTCAACAAGACAATGTGCAATGTCACAAAAGCAGAAACCG
>JAGHVP010000075.1 GCA_018064305.1 Candidatus Equibacterium intestinale
GCCACATCGTGTCTGATACGCATACAGGGCAGAAAAAACGCCCTGAAATAGTTATTTATGGAAATAAATGATTAATTTTGTTGTCCTGCTATCAGGTCAACAATAAACACATCTGCCCATGGAGAACCAAAATCCCACTCTACAGACGAAGCCTGGCAAGTACGCCTGGTTTGTTGTAATTGTCCTTTTCATTGTAGCCGCAATCAACATCCTGGACCGCACCATGATCACCACGATGCGCCTCTCTATCAAAGAGAGCATCCCTATGACCGAGGCCCAGTTCGGATTGCTTTCATCAGTCTTCCTCTGGGTATATGGTTTCATGAACCCCATTGCGGGTTTTCTGGCCGACAAGTTCAGCCGTGTCAAGGTAATTATCATAAGTATGCTTGTGTGGTCTGTCACCACTCTCCTCACTGCCAAGGTCACAACTTTCAACCAGCTGCTTATCACAAGGGTCGTCATGGGCTTGAGCGAGGCATGCTACCTGCCTGCAGCGCTGGCGCTTATCATGGATTATCATAAAGGTCCCACCCAGTCAAGGGCTACAGGTCTGCACATGTGCGGTATGCAGCTCGGCGGCAGCCTCGGCTTCCTGGGCGGATACATGGCAATGAATCACGAATGGAACTACGGCTTCAAGATTTTCGGAATCATAGGCATCGCATATACAATATTTGCTTTATGCGTGCTCAGAGAGGCTCACAATGCACCTGTAGGTGCCGTTGCTGTTGAAGAAGAGCCCGAAGATAAAGAGCCGTTCAGCTTCTGGGAGGCTTTCAAGCATCTGTTCACAAACAAGGCATTCGTGATGCTGGCTATCTTCTGGGGTGTTGTGGGTATCCTCGGCCAGATAGAGGCGGCATGGCTCCCCACATTCTACCAGGAACAGTTCGGCATCACTCAGAGCAAGGCTGGATTCTTTGCAACAGCCTGCCTCAACCCCGCCCAGATGGTGGGTCTGCTGCTCGGAGGTACTCTTGCCGACGTATGGAGCAAGAAAAACCGTTATGCACGTATCCTCATCCCCATCATCGGTGTCTGCATAGCAGCTCCGGCGGTGTTCTTCGCCAGCTATACCACAATACTCTGGGTTGCTGTCGGATTCTTCATGGTTTACGGAATGACCCGTATGTTTGTCGACACCAACCTCATGCCTATCATCGTGGCTTCTGTAGACAAGCGCTACCGCGCCACAGGTTACGGCCTTATGAATATGTTCACCACAGTGCTGGGCGGCCTCGGTGTACTTATCACCGGCATGCTCCGCGACTCGCAGATAGAGCTCAGGGCAATCTTCCAGATTGTATCAATCAGCCTGCTGGCAAGTGTGATCTTCCTGATACTCATCAAGAGAATAGTAGAGAAAAAAGATAAGGAAGCCGCAGCTTCCAATAACAATCAATAAAATATTATATCGATATGGAAAATATGCGTAAAAGCCGTGTGCTTGAAAAACTGAGAGCCGGCAAAGTTGCCACCTGTTTCAAGCTTAATATGTCTGGCGTTGAGGTTGCAGAGATTGCTGCAATGTCAGGATTTGACTGCCTCTGGACCGACAGAGAGCACGTTGTTCAGAGCTGGAGCGACATCAAGGCTCAGAACCTGGCTGCAAAGGCTTATGGGGCTGATACAATGGTAAGAGTGTCACGCGGCCCTTACAGCGACCTTATCAAACCCCTTGAAATTGATGCCACAGGTATCCTTGTACCTCATGTGATGAGCCTCGAGGATGCAAAGAACATAGTTCACTACACCCGCTTCCATCCCGTTGGAAGACGTCCCATCGATGGTGGCAACGCCGACGGAGCATACTGCCTCCTTGATTTTGACAAATACCTCCAGCAGGCCAACGAGCAGCGCTTCGTAGTGCTGCAGATCGAAGATCCCGAGCCTCTGAAGGACCTCGAGGCAATCGCAGCCCTTCCCGGATTCGACATGCTTTTCTTCGGCCCGGCAGACTTCAGCCAGGGCATCGGCACACCCGGTGACTTCAGCAACCCTCTGCTGATAGAGACCCGCAGGCGCGTGGCCGAGATGGCACACAAATACGGCAGTTCGCAGCCACCACAGGCAGCGTGAAGAACCTTCCCGAGCTTGTTGACATCGGATACAACTTCGTAAGCCTGGGTGCAGACGTATGTGCAGTTGGCGACTGCTGCTGCAACATCATCAACGAGTTCAACAAGCTCAACCTGTAGGAGTTCCGGCGAAGATGAAAGCATTCAAAGGTAATATCGTAACCGAACACGAGGTTGTCAACGGTTATATGGTGGTCGACGGCGGCAAGGTCGTAAGTGTCACCACTGAAAAGCCTGCATGTGAAGTTGCCGACTACGGCGACAGCTATTTTGTCCCCGGCTTCATAGACATGCATATCCACGGCCTGCACGAATACCTTATCGACGACGGTCCGGAAGCATACGGGAATGTGTGCAGGACACTCCCCAGATATGGCGTTACAAGTTTCCTCCCCACAGTGTCACCACTGCCTGCCGGGCAGGATACAGCATATCTTGCGTCCCTCGCAGCAACAGAGACCGAAGGCGCCAATGTACTTGGTTTCCATCTGGAAGGGCCGTTCCTGAAGCTTACAGGTGCCTTCAACAAAGACGCCATCACAGGAGCCGGTGAAGAGCGTGCACGCTCGCTTATCGCAGCTGCAAAGCCCTACAAGGCAATCTTCAGCATTGCACCTGACGTAGAAGGCGTAGACCAGTGGATCCCCATCATGGCTGCCGGCAACACTCCCGTCTTCATGACCCATACTGCAGCCAACGTCGAGCAGACTCAGAAGGCCATCGCGGCCGGAGCGTGCCATGCCACACATTTCTACGACGTGTTCCCGTGCCCTCCCGTAACAGAGCCCGGTGTAAGGCCCTGCGGTGCAGTCGAGGCAATTCTGGCCGACCCCAACGTGAGTGTTGACTTCATCCTCGACGGAGTGCATGTAAACCCCATCGCTGTGAAGATGGCGCTTCAGTGCAAGCCCGAGAAGGTCTGCATCATCACCGACGCAAATATCGGTGCAGGACTCGAGCCCGGTGTCTTTACATTCGGCAACATGGGTCCCATCTACTTCGAATACAAAGGCGCTCCCGCCCGTTCGGTTGAGAAGAACGACCTTAACGGCAGCGGCCTCACCCTTGACCAGGCGCTGCGCAACGCATCAAGTTCCTCGGCATAGACATCGTGGCAGCATCGCACATGCTCAGCCGCAACCCCGCCAACGTAATCCGCGTAGGCGACCACAAGGGTCTGCTTGCAGAAGGCTATGATGCTGATTTCGTGATACTTGACAAAGAGAATCTGGAAGTTCAGCAAACCTGGATTTCAGGAAAGGAATACTATAATATCAACAAATAAAAATCAAAAATTTCAAAACCGTGGCAGAATTTAAATTCGAACCTTCTATCTGGGTTCCCTTCAGAGACAGAGAAGTAATTGACCGCGTTGC
>JAGHVP010000093.1 GCA_018064305.1 Candidatus Equibacterium intestinale
TCAATTGCATCTGCTGCAGAGGGAGATGAGCTTGCCTGCAACATGATAGACGGTTATGAGGATGTCACCCTTTCTTCAGACCTCGTGTTCTCCACCACCCCTGTTTCCGGCAGCAAGATGACCGGCCATGCAGACAACGGCAAGATATATTTCTGGGGCAGGGTAAACGGTGCCACAGCCACCGAGTGCGAGTTCACCCTCACCACATCGTCAGGAGACGTGACAGTGAAGGTGCCGGCAGCAAATGTCTTCAAGAACAATGCATTCAATATCGCCTCATCGTTCGCACCTGCACTTCCCTCCGGTGCGCTTAAGGGCGTGTTCAGCGTGAGCGACACCAAGAAGGTTTACTTCTCAAAGGGTAACCTTTATGCGGACCGTCTTGAAAATCTGTATTTCGAGGCAAACCAGTATAGCTCCGCAAGCAGTTTTGATGAGTCTCACATATCTCATTTCTTCTATTCAGAAGATGCTAGAGGGGCGATAAAAGGCCATAGTTTTGGTGAAGAATATCTCTTCTGCGACGAGAGCCATAAGGTTTCCGTTGACCGTGGTGAGGCTATATACTATGCACTCTCCAAAGAGGAGTGGCAGTATCTGTTCATCACCAGGGCAGACGCGAGCAGCAAGGTCGGATTTGCAACCGTAGGGGGTGTCGAGGGTATTATTATTTTGCCTGATACATTCACCGACCCTATGAAGAACAATGGAAACGCAGCGTTTGCGCCTAAATCATCAACCGGATGGACAGCAAATATCTATACAATCGGAGGCAACTGGGAGGCGATGGAAACTGCAGGAGCAGTCTTCCTTCCCGCTGCGGGCTTCCGCAGTGGCTCCGACTTCCTCAGTGACGTCTACGGCTACGGCTACTATTGTTCGTCTACTGTAATAGATTGCGAGCGCGCGTACTACATGTACTTCACTAGCGACGGTGTCAACACTTACCATTCCGCCGAACGCGACCGCCACGGACATAGTATCCGCCTCGTAACAGATGTTAAGTGACATTGCTTGCAAATCCTTGAAAGCCCTTATCCAGCGCCCGCGGGCGCTACTGGTCTTCCACGCCTGATGGCAGCAGCTACGCTTTCCACCTGAACTTCAATTCGAGCGACCAGGACGCGCTCAACAACCTCAAACGCAACCACGGCTGCTCTGTCCGCGCGGTGCTTGCGGAGTAATAGATTTTTATCCGCTCATAGCATAACGCAGACATAACAGTCCAGACAATACATCAAGACACCCGACCGGCAAGGTAACCATCCCAATGCCGGCCGGGTGTTCTTTTGTGATTGATAGAAGGCTCTTGTTGATTCCTATCGTACGGGCAACCTCGGAAGCTGAATTTCAGCTGTAAATCGCAATAGTTTCCAGTTGTCATTTTTTGTTTCTTATGGGAAATAAAATTATATTTGCCATACAAAACGTTGAATTATGGAAATAGTATCGCGCAAGAAATACGCGTCCAAGCTGGATTCTTGGATTGGTAAAGGGCAAATCATTGTT
>JAGHVP010000096.1 GCA_018064305.1 Candidatus Equibacterium intestinale
CCGCACCACTTTTTTTATATAAAATATTAATCACAGCACATAATCAAGCTAATGGAATCAATCGTTAAAGTTGAGCATCTCTCTCACCGCTATACCACTCAATGGGCGGTAAAGGATGTGAATTTTGAAATCAGCAGCCATGGCGTTGTGGGACTTCTCGGATCTAACGGTGCCGGCAAGTCAACCACAATGAACATCATCTGCGGTGTCCTTAACCAGACAGAAGGCGACATCTACATCAAAGGCATCAATCTTCGTGAAAATCCTGTAGAAGCAAAGAAACATGTGGGTTTCCTTCCCCAGCGTCCCCCCGTTTACGGAGACCTCAATGTGGAGGAATACATAACCTACTGCGCCCAGCTCCGCCTTATGCCCAAGGACGAGATTCCTGCAGCTGTCGAGGAGGCTATGAAGCGCTGCGGTATAACCCATTTCCGCAAGCGTCTTATCCGCAACCTTTCAGGCGGTTATCAGCAGAGGGTCGGCATTGCCCAGGCAATTGTGCACAAACCCGAATTCGTGGTGCTCGACGAGCCCACCAACGGCCTCGACCCCAACCAGATCGTTGAAATCCGCGAGCTTATCAAGGAGATTGCCACCGACCGTGCCGTCCTCCTTTCAACCCATATCCTCTCTGAAGTACAGGCCACTTGCAGCCGTATCCTCATGATCGAGCTTGGAAAGGCTGTGTTCTCAGGCACAATCGAGGAGTTTGACAATTACATCGAGCCTGATTCATTCTTCGTAGAGCTTGCTACTCCTCCCGCAGTTGAGGAACTTGCAAAGATCGAAGGCGTCAAGAAGGTCGACCAGGTGGGTCCCACAAGATTCAAACTGAAATTCGAAGGCTCGAAAGAGACTATGCAGAGAGTGGTTTCTGCTGCTGTTGCAGGCGGCTGGGGCTTGAGTGAGTCTGTCCTCCAGAAGGTGTCTCTTGACGAAATCTTTGCATCACTTTCAGGAAAAACCAACAAGAAAGGGGAGTAGTACCAGATGAAAACCGTTGTAAAAATAGCCAGGACCGAGCTCAAGCAGCTGTTCTGCAGCCCTATTGCGTGGCTTGTTCTGGCAATATTCGCATTCCAGGCGGGACTGTATTTCGCAGACCTCTTCGGCCAGCAGGTGCTGGTGAAGGAGATCGGCGATTCGCTTCTGCCTCTTACAGACAGGATATATACCTCATTCTTCAGGAAGATGCAGGAATATCTCTATCTGTACATCCCTCTGGTTACGATGGGTCTGTTGAGCAGAGAGCGCAGCACAGGCTCCATCAAACTGCTCTATTCTTCTCCCATCACAAATGCTGAGATTACATTCGGAAAGTATCTTGCGATGCTTGTCTATAATCTGGCGCTTGTAGTGATACTTCTCCTTCCCGTTCTTTTCGGTACATTCTTCATTCCCAATCTTGATTTCGGACTCATATTCTCGGCTGTACTCGGCCTTTATCTGATGGCCTGTGCATACGCTGCCGTGGGTCTGTTCATGTCAAGCCTTACATCATACCAGATTGTGGCAGCTCTTGCAACCCTCACGCTGCTCTCACTTCTTACCATTGCAGGCAAGATGTGGCAGAGTGTTCCGGTCCTGAGGGATGTGGCATACTGGATATGCATCAATGGCCGCGCAAACAAGATGATACGCGGTCTTATCACAAGCGAGGATGTGCTCTACTTCATTCTGATTGCAGGGTTCTTCATCGCCCTCACAATATGCAAGCTCAACGGTGAAAGGGAGAAGAAAGCCTTCAAGGCGAAATTCTTCGAATATCTTACTATTGTCCTTGTGGTGGTTACAGTGGGATATCTCACTATCATACCCAAGCTCAGGTTTTATGCCGATGTTACCGCTACCAAACAGAATACTGTTGCAGAGTCTACAATAGATGCACTGAAGGCTGTGAAGGGTGATATCACCATGACAACCTTCGTGAACATCCTCGACCCCATCTACAACTATGCAATGCCCGACAACAGGGTGAACGACAAGAAGCAGTTTGAAGGATATGCCCGTTTCAACAAAGGCATGAAGTTCAAATATGTCTACTACTACGGTCCTAATGCCAATCCCGACCTCGAGGCCATCTATCCCGGTACAACCGACAAAGAGAAGATGCAGAAGATGTGCGAAAGCCTCGGTCTGAAGGAGAAGATGTTCAAGACAGCAGAAGAGGTTGAGAAAGAGTATGGTGTAGACCTTTCCAAGTTCGGTTATACACTTACCCGCCGTCTTACCACCAAGGGCGGTGCTGAATCGTGGGTTCCGATGTTCAACGACAGCTGGAAGTATCCCCAGGAAACTGAGTTTGCAGCTGCAATCAAGCGTCTTTCTATCGGTGGCTGCAAGATCGGTTACACTTCAGGCCATGGTGAAAGGAGCATAATGAAGATGGGCGACCGCGAGCTCTTTGTGAATGTGAACGACATCACTTACCGCAGTTCATGGGTCAACAACGGATTCGATGCTGCCGTGGTGGACCTTTCCCAGGAGATTCCTTCAGATATCGAAGTCCTTGTGATAGCCGACCCCAAGCAGGAATACGGCGAAAATGAACTGGCTGTGATAAAGAACTATCTGGAAAAAGGCGGCAACGCACTTATCTGTACAGAAAGCGGTCATCAGCAGTATATCAACCCTGTTGCCGGGATAATCGGTGTCCAGTACCAGCCTGGCTGCCTGATTCAAGAAAGCGAACTGTTCGAGCCTGAACTTGTAACGGGGCTGGTTGATACTTTGGCATTGGACCTCCATAGGAAGTTCAGATGGATGAGAAGGTGGGACTACCGCGTGCCCATGGGCCGTGCCGCTGAATATCAGTTCACTGAAGACAAAGGTTTTGAGATTATCAATACATTCCTGACCGATGCAGAAAAAGTCTGGAACAACGCTACAATGGAAGAGAAGAGCTATCCTGTCATCAGCCAGATGAAGAGGATGGTAGGTGACAAGGAGCAGAACATCATTGTATGCTCCGAGACCGACTGGCTCACCAATGCTGAGGCAATGCGGAGAAGGACCGGTCTGAACCAGGACAACAGCATCGTATATGAATATATGCTCAACTTCCTCAGCTCCGGCAGGTATCCGTGTGACGACCATCATCCGTATGATCAGGACAGGAACCTTAATGCAACCCACGACACCCAGGTAGCTGCCTACGTTCTCTTCATGGCAGTGGTTCCTTTGCTCATGGTGCTGCTTTGTGCAATAATCAGAACAATACGTAATAGAGAATAGGATATGGATACGACTTCTAAAATAATGAAAAATGAGCTGAGGATGCTCTTCTGCTCACCTATCGCCTGGATCGTACTGGTAATCTTCTTCTTCCATTGCGGAAGTACATTCTGCGAGTCAATCGAGCCCCAGCTCAGATGGAAAGCTCAGGGATACGGCCTCGAGACACTCACGGCCGACCTGTTTATTGGCT
Organism: Candidatus Equibacterium intestinale; assembly: GCA_018064305.1. GTDB lineage: Bacteria > Bacteroidota > Bacteroidia > Bacteroidales > UBA932 > Equibacterium > Equibacterium intestinale. The sequence goes on from JAGHVP010000096.1 coordinate 3,431, forward strand.
GGCGTGGTCTTTTCACAGTAATGCTCGACAAGAT
>JAGHVP010000055.1 GCA_018064305.1 Candidatus Equibacterium intestinale
TCGGATTCCCCGTGTTCCCTCTGGAATGGCATGGTGCCGATGGTATCACAATGGGCTACCGCGAAGAAGGATATCAGCCTCAGGCATTCATCAACATGCTGGCACTGCTTGGTTGGAACCCCGGCACAGAGCAGGAGATCTTCTCTATGGAAGAGCTCTGCGAGCAGTTCTCACTTGAAAAGGTGAGCAAGTCAGGCGCACGCTTCAATGTCGAGAAGGCAAAATGGTTCAACGCACACTACATGCGTACCAGCAGCGACGAATACCTCGCATCGCTCCTCATCCCCCAGCTTGAGAAAGAAGGCATCAGCACCACTCCCGAGCGCGCAGCAGCAGCCGTTGCCATCATCAAGGAGCGCGTGACATTCCCCAAAGAGCTTCTCGGGCTCACCGAATACATGTTCAAGGCTCCAACATCTTACGACGAGAAGAGTGTCAACAAGTTCTGGAAGGCAGAGAACCTGCAGTACCTGCACGGTCTGCGCGACATCGTGGCCGGTCTTGACAAGTTCGAGAAAGAGGGCGCCGAAGAGAAAGTCCGCGAGTGGATCACCGCAGGCGAGCTTCCCATGGGCAAGATCATGAACATGCTCCGCATCGCCATCATGGGCATCGGTCAGGGACCTGACATCTTTGCAATCTGCGAGTTCATCGGAAAGGAAGAGACACTCGCCCGCATCGATGCAGCCTTCGCAGCCATCACTCCGGTACAGTAGCAGACTACAGCGAAGCTGCGATATCTTCGTAGTAGCGTTTGCTTACAGGAATCGGTGCAAGGGCCGGTATATCAAGCTCGGCCAGGATCACATTCTCACGCTCTTTCCGGAGAGCCTTTATGTGCTGCGGGTTGATGAAATATGACCTGTGGCAGCGCAGGATGTTGTTTTCAAGGCACATCTCCTCTACACTCTTCATGGAGCTGCGCAGCTCGTACTCCTTGGCCTTGTCACCGTCCAGGTAGTTTATCACAATGTAATTCTCATCAGGGCGGATGAACAGCACCATATCGGCACTCACCACAAACTTCAGCGTGTGACGAGTATCGTAGAAGCGCAGCTTGCTGTCTGACTGGTCTGCCGGCATATCAGTCTTATCCTTTGCAGATGAAAGTGATATTGCAAGGTCTATCACTATGTATGGTATAAACAGGATCAGCGCGAGATAATAGGTCGAGCGCACCATCACCTCGAGATACGGGTAGCCCGTGTCCATGATAAGCTGTACATACATCGCAACGAAGAAGGCCGAGACCACCACCTCGAAGGCACACCATGTCCTGTACCACCCCATCGAATGCATCGCTCCTTTCAGCAGTCCCGTAAAATACACAGTCAGCCTTGACACAATCATCACAACAAGCAGGATGCACATTATCATCACAATGTTGAAAGTGAACGACACACTTCCTTTCGAAAGGATGCTTTCAAGGTCGAAGGGCTTGTAGATTGCAACGAAGCACAGGAAGAAGAAAGGTATCACAAGAATGTACAGCAGCTGCGTTGTCAGAAGCATGAACTTGGCCGGAACGGTCTTGGTCTGGAGGATTCCCTGCATTGTATTAAGTGTACTCATAGGCTGTGACGAATGTATTTCTATGCAATTTTAGTCACAAAATTGACACATTCGTCACAAATTTAATGATTATATGACATTTTCATCCCTGAAAATGGCATTTATTTCCCCAAACCGTCCTTCCCCCATAAGTTTGCGGTGTTTTTCAAACTGAACGAACAACATGAAGGAAAATCTTATTTCAATGTATCAGCGCTCTTTCAGGGAGCACATGATGGACATAGCCCTTTCAGACTATCATTCGAAGAAAGACTACACCTACGGAGACCTCGCCCGCCATATCAGAAAGATCCATATCATGTATGGAATCATGGGGATCCGGAAAGGCGACAAGATTGCTCTGGGGGCACGCAACAACCCGCAGTGGGTGACAGTTTACATTGCAACCATCACCTACGGTGCTGTGATTGTACCCATACTTCAGAACTTCAGCCCCGAAGACACACGCAGCATCATAGCCCACAGCGACGCAAAGATACTCTTCACCAACGCCTCTATATTTAAGGCAATGGGAAGCACACCGGCAGGCGGTGTAGAGGCTGTCATCGAGACAGACAACTGCAATGCCCTCTACACTTCAGACAGTTTCGACTTCGAAGCCATAAAGAAAGAGATCACAGGGCGTTTCGCCGCCCAGTATTACACCGGCTTCGGCCCCGATGACGTCCAATATGACATTCCGGACCCCGACTCGCTCATGACAATCAGTTATACCTCGGGCACATCAGGGTTCAGCAAGGGAGTGATGCTGTCCGTCAGGAACATTTCCGTGGTAGTGCAATTCGCCATCGACCACAAAATGCATTTTCCTGGCTCACGTACACTTGCCATCCTGCCGCTTGCACATGCATACGGCTGCGCTTTCGACATGCTCACCCCGCTGGCAACCGGTTCCACTATCACCATGCTTGGCAAGATGCCCACTCCGGCAGTGCTGATGGAAGCCCTGAAGGCAGTCAGGCCGCATCTGGTATGCACTGTGCCCCTGATTGTGGAGAAGCTCCTAAAGAAGAATGTCTTCCCCATCCTGGAGAAGCAGCCGGTCAAATTCCTTACCAAGGTGCCCGGCATCAGAAAAATCGTATGGTCTGCCATCCGCAGGAAGCTGCTGGATGCTTTCGGAGGATGCATGATAGAGATGAATATGGGAGGTGCGGCACTCAGCCACGAAGCAGACGAGCTGCTGCATAAGATAAAATTCCCCTATACAATAGGCTACGGAATGACCGAATGTGCCCCCCTTATATCATACGCATGGCACGACGACTACCTGCAGGGAAGCTGCGGCAGGCTCCTACCCTGGATGGAAGCCAGACTTGAGCCTGTTGACGGCGGCAGTGCCTCTGAAGGCGAAATATGTGTAAAAGGAGAGAATGTGATGCTGGGCTACTACAAGAACCCTGAGGCCACCGCGGCGGTAATCGATGCAGACGGATGGCTTCACACCGGCGACGTGGGGCGTATATGCGACCCTTTCAGGACAGTGTATCTGTGCGGCAGATGCAAGAGCATGATTCTAACTGCAAACGGGCAGAACATCTATCCTGAAGAGATAGAGTCGAAACTGAACGAATGCGAGTGTGTGGCAGAAAGCCTTGTGGTGGAGGAAGACGGCAGGCTGGTTGCCCTGGTCTACCCCAATCTTGACGAGGTCAGAAAAAACAACTGGAGTTTCGCCCACCTCAAGGAAGTGATGGAGCGGAATCTCCAGAAGTTGAATTTGAAAGTAGCGTCTTACGAAAAGATATCAGCTATCAGGCTATGCGCCGAAGAGTTTGAGAAAACTCCGAAGCAGTCTATCCGCCGCTATCTTTATCCACGTAAGGCAAGGCTGCTGACAGTATTGTAGCTGCCCGCTTTATTTTGCGCTGAACTTGTAGATACAGGTCTGTGTATATGTATCGCCGGGATTCAGACGGATTGAAGGGAATGACGGCTGGTTGCATGAGTCGGGGAATTTCTGAGTTTCCAGCACGACTGTAGCACGGTGGTTGAAAGGCTTGCCTGTCTTACCGGTTGTGGTGCCGTCGAAGAAATTGCCGGCGTAGAACTGAAGGCCGATCTGGTCTGTGAACACTTCCAGATAACGTCCGAACTCGGGATCGTAGACAGAAGCTGCGAACTCGACTCCGTCGCCGCTGCGATTCAGAACCCAGTTGTGGTCGTAGCCGTTGCCGTATTTGAGCTGCTGGTGGTAGTCGCCGATACGCTCACCGATAGTGTGGGGCTCGCGGAAATCGAACGGTGTGCCGTCAACGGGCATGAACTCACCTGTAGGGATAAGGAGCGAATCAACC
>JAGHVP010000164.1 GCA_018064305.1 Candidatus Equibacterium intestinale
TCGTCTATTTCTTCATGGACAAGAAACTTGACGCTCAGACAGGTGAAGCAGAGGAGAAAGACGACCCCTTCAAGGTAAAGGATATCGGCAAGATTCTCTCAAGCCTCGGTTTCTGGCTTGTGGCCCTTCTCTGCGTGCTCTATTATTCAGCAATCTTCCCCTTCCAGAAATATGCTGTGAACATGCTTCAGTGCAACCTCAGCCTCACCCCTGCCGAAGCCGGCACGTTCTGGGGCGGCAGCAGCGTCACAATCGTGCAGTATATCATAATGCTTGTTGTGGCGGTATGCTCTTTCGCAAGCAACTTCTCAAAGAAGAAAGGGATGAAAGTGGGACTTATGGTGCTTGCAGCGCTTGCCCTGGTGGTTTACTGCTATATGGGCTTCAAACGCGGCACAGCCGAGACAATCTTTGCAGTGTTCCCTCTGCTGGCAGTTGCCATCACTCCCATCCTCGGCAGCTATGTAGACCATAAGGGCAAGGCAGCTTCAATGCTGATGCTCGGGTCGCTGCTTCTGATTGCCTGCCACCTCACATTCGCATTCGTGCTTCCCGCATGCAAGGGCAGCGCAGTGGGCGGCATAATCGTGGCATACCTCACCATCCTTGTGCTTGGTGCATCATTCTCACTGGTTCCCGCAGCCCTCTGGCCCAGCGTTCCCAAACTGGTAGACGAGAAGATCATCGGCAGCGCATACGCCCTCATCTTCTGGATCCAGAACATCGGTCTCTGGCTCTTCCCCCTGCTTATCGGCAAGGTGCTTGACAAAACCAACCCCGGTGTCACCAACCCCATCGGTTTCGACTACACATGGCCTCTCGTGATGCTCGCATGCCTCGGTATTGCAGCATTCCTTATCGCCCTCTACCTCAAGGCAGTAGACAAGAAGAAAGGTCTCGGCCTTGAAGAACCGAATATCAAATAGTGATACCAGGAATCCATCCAATAGACTCTCCGGAAACGATGTCGGCGGCCATCAGGCACGTCGGCATCATTCCTTTTGTGCGCAACACAATTCCCGGCTGGTCAATTGAAGAGCTCACTGCAAAGGGAGCCTGGTTCTGGGATGACGGCGAAGGCGGTGTACTCGGTCCGTGGGACTGGAAGATAGAGGTTATCGGAGAGGGAGATATCGCCTACGGCAAATATATCCGCAACAAGGCGGCGTTCGCCACGGTGGAATGGTACAGGCATCTTATGAACTGGAGGCGCAGCCAGCCGCGCTACAGGATGGCTCTTGGCGAAGATTATCAGGGCACCAGCCATATGGACCAGCTCTGCCGCACACTTTCCCCCACTCTGCTTTCCGCGGTCAAGGAGCTTGGTTCTGTAGAAGGAAGCGAAGTGAGGGTGATACTTACTGAAAGGACCACTGTGGAGCAGCGCAGCCAGGTGAAAGGATGTATGGAAAAGTATCTCCTGCCGAAAGTGAAACGGCCCGCTGCGGACTATCTCAACCAGTATCTGGAGATGGGCACCTGGACCGTAGTAGGAGAATTCAGAAGAGTCTACCGCGGGCCCAACCTGGAATACAAAGGATGGCAGAAATCGTCGATCACAACACCCGAAGCACTGTTCGGGGCAATTGACGGCGGTCATCCTTCATGCCCTGCCGAGGTGCCGCCTGCAGATGACCGGGCAGATCTATGCGGAGGACTCAAGTTCGCGGCCGACAGCCCGTTCTGGGCGAAGCTCGCCGAATTCAGCCGTGAGCCAGAAACACCAGCCTGCACTCCAGAAGAATCCAGAGACCTGATAATAGGCAAGATTCTCGAGAACTTTCCCTCAGCCGACCGCAACGAACTGTTGAAGCTTATCTGACAAAGCAACAAGTAAATTTGGCGGATAAAATAAGAGACTGTATCTTTGAAACTATGTAAATATAGATACAGTACGAAATGATACTATCAAAGTCCGTAGCAGTCAGCCTTAACCTTGCAGCATGCAAGCTGAAACAGTTCACAGCTGCAATGATCAAGAAAAACAACATCGACCTCACTCCCGAGCAGTTCCTCCTCATAGACCTTCTCTGGAACGAAGGACCGATGTCGCAGCAGGTAATGGCAGACACCATGCATAAAGACAAGAACTCCATCACCAACCTGGCCGACCAGCTGGAGAGAAAGGGATGGGTAGTCCGTAAGAAAGATGACTTTGACCGCCGTTCCAATATCCTCACCCTCACAGAAAAAGCAGAGAGCCTAAAGCTGGAGGCAAAGGAAAAAGGCATTTCAATCCTTGAACAGATAATTGAAGGAATCAGCGAGGAAGACCTCACAGTATTCCTGAATACTCTGGAAAAGCTGTCTGACAATATGAACGTCACACAGGATTAACCCTGCGCGCAGCTGCAGCGCACAGTCCAGGGAAAAAGCGCTTGATCCATACCATAAGCAGTTCGAACCGCCCAACCAGCACCTCCCTCCTGCCTCTGCCTATTGCACGGACAATCCTGCGGGCCGCCTTATCTGCCGTAAGTCCACCCTCCTGCCCCGGATCCATACGGGCATATTT
>JAGHVP010000077.1 GCA_018064305.1 Candidatus Equibacterium intestinale
AGATGGGCCCCGGCGGAAAGGGTGCTAATCAGGCAGTTGCAGCAGCACGCCTTGGTGGTGACGTTACATTCGTATGCAAGGTGGGCCGCGACGTTTTCGGCGAGAATGCTGTCAAGGGCTACCAGAAAGACGGTATCAACACAGACCACATCCTTTATTCTGACAAGCCTTCAGGCGTTGCGCTCATCCTTGTCGACGACCAGGGCGAGAATGTGATTTCTGTGGCTCCCGGTGCAAACGGCGACATCACACCTGAGGATATCGAATCTGTACGCCCTGTGATCGAGGCTGCAGATTATGTAATCCTCCAGCTCGAGATCCCTGCAGAGACAGTGGCGAAGGCAGCTGAGATCGGCCATGCGGCAGGTGCGTGCGTCATCCTGAACCCGGCTCCCGCCTGCAAGCTTCCCGAAGAGATTTTCAAGAATCTGTCACTCATAACTCCCAACCAGACAGAGATCGCGCTCCTTACAGGCGTTGAAGGTGACATCGCCCTCGCCATGAAGAAGCTCCACGAGATGGGTGTGAAAGACATCATCCTCACTCTCGGCTCGAAAGGTTCCGCAATCTGGAACGGTGACGGTTACGAACTGGTTCCCGCACAGAAAGTGAAGGCTGTGGATGCAACTGCAGCCGGTGATACATTCTGCGGCGGCTTGTGCGTAGGTCTTTCAGAAGGCCTCAGCCTCAAGGAAGCTGCCGAGTTCGCCACCAAGGCCTCTGCCATGACAGTCCAGAAACTTGGTGCCCAGGAGTCAATCCCTCACAGATCAGAAATCAAATAACTTAAAATATATCAAATTATGGTAATCGTTCATAATTATGCACTTGCAGTAGTTCTCTGCTTCGTCATCATGCTCTGCTGGGGCTCATGGGGCAACACTCAGAAAGCAGCAGCAAAAAGCTGGAGATACGAACTTTTCTATTGGGACTACGTAATCGGAATGGTGATCTTCGCCCTCATCCTTGCCCTTACCCTCGGTACATTCGGCAGTGAAGGACGCAATTTCTTCCAGGATATCTCACAGGCTTCATGGAGCTCGATCCTCTGGATTGTACTCGGAGGCTTCATCTTCAACGCTTCAAACATCCTTCTCAGTGCTTCTACTTCAATCGCCGGCATGTCGGTGGCTTTCCCGCTCGGCTGCGGTCTTGCACTTGTACTGGGTGTTGTAAACAATCTCCGCGTCGAGATGGCACAGGGTGCTCTCAAGAGCAACATCGCTCTGCTTGCAGTAGGTGTGGCACTTGTTGTGGCAGCTGTCATCGTAAACGGTATCGCATCAGGTAAGAAAGAAGGTGTCTCAGAGACTTCTAAGGCCGACCAGCGCAAAGGTGTGGTACTGGCGCTCATCGCAGGTGTCGTGATGTCATTCTTCTCATCATTCGTCATGAGAGCCATGGACCTCAAGGACTTCGCAAACATGGAACCCGGCAAGGTAGGTCCCTACACAGCCATCGTATTGTTCTCACTTGCAGTGCTCGTGAGCCATTTCGTATTCGGTCCCATCATCATGAAGAAACCCTTCGTGGGCGAGCCCGTTGCAATGTCATCTTATTTCAAAGGTGATGCAAAGACCCACATCGTGGGTATGTGCGGTGGTGCCATCTGGTGCCTCGGTACAGCTTTGAGCTACATCGCTGCCGGCCGTGCAGGTGCTTCTGTATCATACGCACTCGGCCAGGGCGCTCCTATGATCGCAGCCATCTGGGGTGTGTTCATCTGGAAGGAGTTCAAAGGTGCGAAGAAGAGTGTATATGCGCTTCTCGCCATCATGTTCTGCCTCTTCGTTGCAGGTCTTTCACTGATTGTTGCAGCAGGTAACTAACAGCTAATTCAAAACCAAATCAATAAAGTATGAAACGCAGATTCATTCTGTCACTCGCAGTTCTGTTCATGTCACTATGCGCTTTCGCACAGAGTGCAGTGGTGGGCAGTGTGGTTGACAAAAACGGCGAGCCTGTCACGGGTGCTGCCGTAATTGCAGTGGTAAACGGTGCCAAAGTTGGTGCAGTTGCCGACATTGACGGAAAGTTCAGCATTTCCGTGCCGAAAGGAACTTCGCTGGAATTCAGCGCCCTCGGATTCAAGACAATATCTGTTCCCGCAGCCAGCGGAATGACCGTTGTTCTCGAAGAAGACATCGACCAGCTGGAAGAGACAGTCATCATCGGTTA
>JAGHVP010000088.1 GCA_018064305.1 Candidatus Equibacterium intestinale
ATGTTGCAACAGGCTCTATCTCATTGTAGAAGCCGTTGCCGAGAACTGCGCCGATTACGTTTTCGCCAGTATATATGTAAGCTGTGATGTCGTATGAAGAATAGAGGTAGGTGCGGCTGTAGACTGTGTAGCCCGGATCAAGGGTTATGCCACTTACCGGTGCACCGTTAACGCTTAGCTTGTAATATGCAGCGGCACTAATGTAGAGGCGCGCCCGGGCGGGCTTCTGTGCCAGGTTGAAACTCTTGCGGACCATGGGAGCCGGAGCGAAGTCCTTGTCATTACTGTCGCTGATCCACTGTGCCTGCCATTCATATCCCGGCATCATTGCAGTCTCGAACTTCTGCGGAGCGGCATTGAGTCTGCAACCGCTCTCCATTTCGGTTGAGACGCGCCACCAGTAGGTGGTGAAAGATTCCAGCGGGCCGCCCTGGTACTTCACGAGAGTGGCATCATCCTCCACCCTTCCGCTGGTCCAGATGATATCGGAGAAATCTTCCGAAGCAGCCACCTCTACGGTATATGCTTTTTGGAAATCATCGGCAGCGGTGTATTCCCAGCTGAAGCGGGGCTGGGTGCAATCGATGTTGATAGGCTCTGCCTGATACTCGCAGCGCATGTTCTGCAGCTGTGCCTTCTCTTTGCAGGCAGATATTGTCAAGGCCGCAGCCAGTATTATCAGTATTCTTTTCATATCTTTTCGTTTAATGCAGCCTCAGGTCGCAGCCAAGTACGTTGCGGCTGTCAAATTCTTCGTGGTTCAATGATTTGAGCAGTACGTCCACACTCCTTGCCCCGAGTTCCTCTGTGGGGAGCTGTGCCACGCTCATGTTGGGAAGCAGCAGGCTGAATTCGGGCTGGCTGTGGATGCAGGCCCAGCTGGCACCGCCGTTTGTGGGATATCCTTTCTCTTTCAGTGCGATATATACCGGAAGCACCAGCACATGAGTTGTGAAGAAGAAACCGTCCACATCCGGCACTTCTTTCAACAGGCGGTCTACACGCTTCACGATATCAGCCTTGTCGATCGAGCCGGAAACATCGCAGAACAGCTCCGGAGAAGCCTCCAGACCGGCATTTTCAAGTGCCTCGCGGTAGCCGTCGTACCTGAACTGCATGTTGCCGAGGTCGTGTGCAGTGGTGAAGATGGCTATCTTGCGGCTGCCGTTCCTTACAAGGCTGCCCACCAGCTCGTACGAGCTCTCCTTGTTGTCGGCCACAACGTATGTGGTTTCGAGTTCGGGGATGTTTCGGTCCAGCATCACCAGGTTGTACCCCTCGTTCACAACTTGCCAGAGGTAGTCCTTGGGCTGCTGTGACGGAGTGAGGATGATACCGTCTACCTGGCGGTGGCGCAGCATCTCGATAAGCTTCACCTCCCTCTCACTGCTTGACTCGGATGTGGTCATCATCACAGAATAGCCGTTTTCTTCAGCCCTGGTCACCACAGACTTGGCGATGCTTGAGTAGAACGGGTCGGCAAGCGACGATACAATAAGGCCGATGGTATTTGTGCGGCGCAGGTTAAGGCTTCTTGCCAGGAAATTCGGCTGGTAGTTGTGCTTGCTGGCAAAGTCCTTGATTTTCTGCTGCATTGCAGGACTGATGGACTTCTCCTCGCCCTGTCCGGAAAGCACCCACGACACTGTCGTGCGCGACACTCCGAGCGATTCGGCAATGGACTTGAGCGAGATGCTTGACCTTTTTCCGGCGTTCACCATCAGTCTGAAATGTTTGGTTAACTAGTTAAGTAATTACAAAAGTAAAAATATTTTTTATCAATATCAAACATCCGGCGCCGTAATATCCAAATTTTACTATTTTTGTTCCAAAGCAGGCGTTTATTATTAAAATTCCTAAGCAATGAGTGGCAAAAAATATCAAATCATAAAGGGAAATGCACTTATCCCGATATTTTTGACATTCGTCGTGATGGGGTTTGCAGACCTTGCAGGAATTGCCACAAACTATATCCGTGAAGACTACTGCCTGTCCGATTCGACTGCCGGTTTCCTGCCGGGCAGCCTCTATGTCTGGTTCTTCATCCTTTCCGTCCCTGCCGGTGTACTGATGTCGCGCATCGGCCGCAGGCGCACGGTCATTGCAGGGCTTGCCGCAATGTCGCTTGGGATGGTAATACCGATGTGCACCACATCATTCCACGCAATGCTGCCGGCATTCGCCTTCATAGGAGCCGGCACCACCCTGCTTGGCGTGGGGCTGAACCCGCTCCTCGCTTCTCTTGTACCAGACAGCTCGCTGGCCAGCAGCATGACCGCCGGGCAGACCGTGAAGGTTCTGGCCTCGATCGCCTCCCCCGCCCTTGCCGCCCTTGGTGCCACCGGCACGATATGCCTGTTCGGCCTTGGATGGAAGAGCATCTTTGCAATATACCTCGTCATCACCGCCGCCGTTGCGGTATGGCTGGCACTGACTCCGGTGGAAGAGACCGGTATGCAGGAGGCAGGAAGCATGCGGGAGTGCCTCGCGCTGCTGAAGGTCCCCGCCGTACTGATGGCATTTCTTGCAGTGGTCTGCCACGTAGGAAGTGATGTATCACTGAATGTGATGCTTCCGGAGATATTCGAGAAGCGGCTTGGGATACCTCTCAACAGTGCGGCATTCGCCGGCTCGGTCTATTTCACCGCACGTCTGGCAGGATCTGTGGCCGGTGTCTTCGTCCTGCGGCGCATCTCTATCAGGAAATGCCTCACAGCCGGGCTGGTGCTGCTCGCCGCAGGAACCATACTTCTTGCTGCAGGGCACAGTGCTACCGCACTCTGCGCTGCAACGGTGCTGCTTGGGCTTGGAAACGCCAACATCTGCACGCTGATAATATCATCGGCATTCCTGGCGGTTCCTGAGAGGCGCAACGACATAAGCGGCCTCACCATGATGGGGCTTTCCGGAGGGGCATTGTTCTCTCTGATGACGGGATTCCTGAGCAGCATTGCAGGCATTACGGCTTCACTCGCCCTGATTCTTGCCGCCACTGCATTCATTTTTATTTACGCCGTACGCCACACCCGGTAATACGGCCGGTGCACCGCCGGTTACGGGGCGGACTCTATTTCTTCTTGTGCCTGCGTACCTTGCGGCTGGCCTCGCCAAGCATTGCAGCGGCCTCGTCGCGCCAGATGTGGCGTATCGAGATCAGAAGCAGGATGATGCAGACAAGCGGGAAGATGGTGGCCAGGGTGAAAACCGGGTCGAACTGCTTTCTCAGAGCGAAGAAATCCACCAGGATCCATCCCTGATATCCCAGCAGGATCAGAATCTCCATAATGCACAGCCTGACCTGCAGGATGCGCGCCCTGCGGTATGCCACTATCAGGATGCTGAGCACGAATGTAACAAGCGTGAAGATCAGATACTGCGGCTTGTCTATGAACCTCACCCCTTCCCGCACTCCGTCTGCGTCGACGAGGAAGCAGAACTGCGACCAGAAATGTGACAGCAGAAGGAATGAGCAGATTATGACCAGAACGGTCTGGATGCGGGGCCAGGTAATCATTTGGAGACGTTTATAAACGTTTATA
>JAGHVP010000270.1 GCA_018064305.1 Candidatus Equibacterium intestinale
TTGTCATCTGATGTTCCGTGGGTGTTTTGCCTATCATAACGCTTGATTATTTGCAGGTTTCTGACTACAAGTTAAGCATTTCCGGGCAATTTTGCAAGTATATTTTGACTTATTTCACTGATTATTAATGCGTTGATGGTTTAGCAGGGACGACTAATAAGTTTGGGCGTAGCATTCTTGCAGCCGGGCCGAAGGGACGGCTGTAAAAGGAGGAGGTTTCAAGGTGCGGCATTAACCACGCCTGTTTAGCGTAAAGCGGCGCCTCTATTCCGACATACCTTCCCCACGCAGCCCAGCCGGCGCAGACGGGCAGAAATGCCACTATGCTGCCGGCGCCAGTATGAGAGACAGCGGAATTCAAAATCGTAAAACGAAAGTAGGAAGAAAACTTTCGTTTTCCTCCTACTCGATTTTTGTTTGGTATTTGTTGATTGATTATTCCTGGCTGAGGTGTTTGTCAATAGCCTCGTGGATACCTTCGCCGCGGAGTTCGCGCTCGAGGATTGTACCGTCGGGACCGATGAGGATGATCTGAGGGATACCGCTGATACCGTAGTTTGTGGTTGCTGACTTGTCGTCACCTACAGTGAAAGTGGGATATTTGATTCCGAGATCATCAAGAGCCTTGAGGTAACCTTCCTGGTTGTCCCATACGTCGATACCTACAACAGTGACGTTCTTGTCTGCATATTCCTCGCTTACCTTGATGAGGTAGGGGATCTCACCACGGCAGGGACCGCACCATGAAGCCCAGAAGTCAACTACAGTATATTTGCCCTTGCCTGCATAGTCGCTGAGGCAAGCGTCTTTACCGTCGCGGGTCTTGCCACCTGTTACGTCAACGAAAGGTTTGCCAGGGCAGGTATTCTCGATGTGTGTGAGGTTTTCTCTTGCTGAAGTCACGAACTTGCTGTTCTTGATGAAGTCAGCTGCGCCTTCGAGCCACTCGTCAAGCTCTGCGTTTGATGTGAAGTCGTAGATGCTGTTGCGGAGAACGTATGCACCGAGACCGTTGGTCTTGTTTGCCTCGTAGGTCTCTTTCATCATCTTCTTTGCACCTTCCTCGTCATCGTTCTTGTAGAGTGCGCGGACATTGTCATAGAATTCATTGAGGGCTGTGGTGAGCTTGCCGGCTGTGAAGTCGAGTGAGTCGAGGTTCAGGGTGATATTGCCTTTCTCAGGGATGAATGCGAACTGGCGGCCAACCTGGCGGCCGTTTGCAATAACACCGATTGTCTTGACAGTAGTGTCGGTTGCCTCGCCTTCGAATTTGAATGTACCGTCAACGATGACAGCTGTGTCGCGTACACCTGTGAACATGTCCCTCATGAGGATGATAGCATCTTTCAGGTCGTCTGTCTCAGCGATTGTTCCGTTGATGCAGTAAGTACCGTTGCCGCTGCAAGAAATCAATGCTGCTGCAACTGAAATGAGTGTGAAAAATTTTTTCATTGTTAGTGTCAGATAATATTTTGTTTTTTTACCAAGCCAAAGCACTTGCGCCAAGGATTGCTGCATCGGATTCCTTCAGGGCGCTGGGAATCACTGCTACTTTTCCTTTCCAGATAGGCAGCAGATTAGCTTCCATAGATTCTTTAATAGGGTTGAATATGAATTCACCGGCACGTGCCAGACCACCGAATACCACGATAGCCTCAGGCGCGCTGAATGCCACGAAATCTGCGAACTGACGGCCAAGCATCTTGCCTGTGAATGCAAATACGTCCAAAGCAAGCTTGTCGCCCTTTACGGCAGCTTCATATACATCCTTAGAGGTGATTTCCTGAACATCGTTAAGAACGCTGTCTTCATACTTGTCTGAACCGAGCCATTCGCGTGCTGTCCTTGCAACGCCGATTGCTGAAGCGTATGCCTCGAGGCAGCCCTGTTTGCCGCATGCGCACTGACGGCCGTTGTTGCGTACTGCGCAGGTGTGGCCGAGCTCGCCGGCAAAGCCGTCGTGACCGTAAACAAGCTCACCGTTGACAATGATGCCGCTGCCGACACCTGTGCCGAGGGTGATCATGATGAAGTTCTTCATTCCGCGTGCCGCACCGTAGGTCATCTCACCCACAGCAGCCGCGTTGGCGTCGTTGGTGAGTGTTACGGGAACGCCCAGCTGTTTCTCCATATATGCCTTTACGGGTACTGAATGATGATGTGCCCAGGGAAGGTTGGGAGCGAATGCGATGCATCCGGTGTAATAATTGCCGTTAGGAGCGCCGATGCCCACACCCTGGATCTGGTCCATTCCAACGTTTGAAGCCAGGCTCTTGATGGTGTCACATACGGAATCCATGAATTTTTCGCCTTCGTCCTCACCGTATTTAGAGGTGATGACTGTCTGTGCGACGATGTCGCCGCGACGGTCTACGATGCCTATCTTGGTGGTCTGTCCGCCGATATCGACACCGGCTACGTAAGGTTTGTCCATATTATATAAATAGTATATTAGTCAACGGGGATGTCTTTGTTTACATTCTTTGAGCCTATGAGGGCGTAGAAGAGGAGATATGCAACACCGATCAGAGGAACGATGTAAGATATCATATAGGTAGCCTTGTCAGCGATGAAGTTCTGGATAAGGGGAAGAACGCCGCCACCTACAACCATCATCATGAAGATACCAGATGCGAGTGCGGTGTATTTGCCGAGACCCTCTACTGCAAGGTTGAAGATACCTGTCCACATGACTGAAGTGCAGAGACCGCATAGGACGATGAGAAGTGCGCTCAGGGGAACTGATACCATATCGAAGCCCTTGCCTGTGAATACGGGCATGTTGGTGGTGACAGTCTTGGGAGTGAACATGGCTGCGAGGATGAGGCAGATTGCAACAGCTGAAACCACTGTAAGCATTGCCTTGCTTGAAACCTTACCGCTGATGAAAGAACCTACGATACGGCCGCAGAGCATGAGGAACCAGTATGTACCTGCCACGAAGCCTGCGATTGCAGCTGCGTTTGCAACAAGGCCCGCACCCTTTGCAGAAGCGTCTGAAAGGAAGAAGTTGAGTGTGCCGGGAAGACCTACCTCAACACCTACATATATGAAGATTGCGATGGTTCCGAGAACGAAGTGACGGAAAGACCAGGGGCTGTGCTCGAACTTGACATTGCTGTCTACGTTGTCGGGGTTGGCGATGGGGATGAACAGGAGCACGATGAATGCTGCTGCGAACACTGCCAGTGCAACGAAGAGGACGGGGTTGACGTCGGCCAGCTTGGTGTCTTTTGAAATCTCACCGATGAGTGCACCTACGAACATAGGGGTGAGAGTACCTGCAGTAGAGTTGAGGGTACCGCCGATCATGTTGAGCTGGTTGCCTTTGTTTCCGCCGCCGCCGATTGTGTTGAGCATGGGGTTGACCACTGTGTTGAGCATACATACGCAGAGACCTGAGATGAATGCGCCCAGCAGATATACGAAGAATGCTGCGGGAACACCTGCGATGGTGCCGTCACCGAGCTTGCCGCTGAGGAACTGAACACCCACGCCGATGAAGCCTACTGCGATGGCGATGAGGGCTGTGTTCTTGTATCCTCTCTTGAGGAGCATCTTTCCAGCGGGGATACCCATGAACAGGTAAGCCAGGAAGTTCATCATGTTACCCATCATACCGAGGGCGTTGCTGCCGTCGATACCGGGCTGAGCTTTCCAAACATTGCCGATAGGCGCTGCAAGGTTGGTTACAAATGCGATCATTGCATAAAGGAACATCATGGTGATGATGGCAATGATCTTACCGTTTGATTTCTGTTGTGCCATACTTTTGAGTTTTATAGTTATTGATTATTTGTCAAGTTTGTGAATTGCAAGTCCGCTGCGCAGCTTGGGCTCGAACCATGTGGTCTTCGGGGGCATTATGCTACCTGCGTCGGCAATGTCGGTGAGCTGTTTCATCGAAACGGGGAAGAGGGCGAATGCAACTGCCATCTCTCCGCTGTCCACCCTGCGCTTGAGCTCGCCAAGGCCGCGGATGCCGCCCACGAAGTCGATCCTCTTGCTGGTGCGCAGGTCCTTTATGCCGAGGATTGCGTCAAGCACCAGGTTTGAAAGCAGAGTCACGTCCAGCACACCGATAGGGTCGCTGTCATTGAAGGTTCCCTCCTTTGCAGTGAGGCTGTACCAGCACCCCTCGAGATACATAGAGAAGTTGTGCAGTGCGGCGGGCCTGTAGATGACGCTTCCTGCCTTCTCAACCTTGAAGCTCTTTTCAAGAGCTGCCAGGAATTCTGCGGTGCTGAGCCCGTTGAGGTCTTTCACCACGCGGTTGTAGTCTATGATCTTGAGCTGGCTCTCGGGGAAAGCAACAGCCATGAACCA
The DNA here is from genome assembly GCA_018064305.1 of Candidatus Equibacterium intestinale. Taxonomy (GTDB): domain Bacteria; phylum Bacteroidota; class Bacteroidia; order Bacteroidales; family UBA932; genus Equibacterium; species Equibacterium intestinale. Next base: position 4,327 of record JAGHVP010000270.1, read on the forward strand.
GTTGTATTCCTCGTTGCCGCAGTGGTTGGGGTTGGCAGCCTTCTTCTCTGCTCCCACAAGGGCGGCAGCCGCCGTGCGGTGGTGCCCGTCGGCGATGTAGAAGGCGGGGATTCCGGCGAATGTGTCTGATATGGTGGCGATGGTCATTTCATCGTCTATCACCCAGAAATGGTGGCCGAAACCGTCTTCTGCCACAAAGTCGTATTCTGCGGGTTTCTCTATGGTGGCCTTTATGATGCCGTCAAGCACTTCATTGTCCTTGAATGCAAAGAATACGGGCTCTAGGTTGGCATTCTGCGCGCGGACGTGCTTCATGCGGTCTTCCTCCTTGTCCTTGCGGGTGAGCTCGTGTTTCTTTATCGTGCCGTTCAGGTAGTCCTCTACATTGGCGCAGATCACAAAGCCATACTGTGTACGGCCGTCCATGGTCTGGGCGTAGAGATAGTAGTTCTCCTTGCTGTCCTGCACAAGCCATCCTTTCTGCTGCCAGAGAGCGAAGTTCGCTACGGCTTTGGTGTACACCTCCGGGGCATGTTCGTCTGCGATGGGGTCGAAATCTATCTCGGGCTTGATGATGTGCAGCAGTGATTTTTCGCCTGCCTCTGCCTTCGCCTCAACGGAATTGAGGACGTCGTATGGACGCGAAGCGACCTCCACAACGTATTTCTTGGGAGGTCGGATTGCTGCAAAAGGTTTGACTTTTACCATAGATGGAGCGGTTGTTAGAATTTGTTCAACTGGAACTTGGTGCAGCCGGTTGCGAAGAAATCACATATCTGGCGGGCTGCCGCAAGGCCGGCGTTGATATTGGCCTCGGCCGTCTGTGCGCCCATCTTCTTCGGGGTGGCGAACACCCTCACACCGAATTTCTCTTTCAGTTCGGCATAGTTGTCGGGAGCGATGTCGGTGATATATTTGAGGTCTTCGCGCTCTGAGAGTGCCTTCATCAGCCCTTCTTCGTCAATCACTTCCTTGCGGGCGGTGTTGACCAGTGTGGCGCCCTTCGGCATCTTTGTGATAAGGTCGTAACCGATAGACTTGACTGTCTGGGGAGTTGCAGGGATGTGTACAGATACGAAGTTGCAGCTCGAGTAGAGCTCTTCAAGTGAAGCTGCGGGCCTTGCACCTGCCTCTGCTATCTTTTCTGCAGGGATGAAGGGGTCGATTGCCATGACTTCCATTCCGAGGGCCTCGGCTTTCTTCCCTACAAGACGGCCCACATTGCCGAATGCCTGGATACCGACTTTCTTGCCGGAGATTTCGCTGCCTGTGGCGGGAGTGAACTGGCCGCGGCTCATGTATATCATCATTGCTATTGCAAGCTCGGCCACTGCATTGGAGTTCTGGCCGGGAGTGTTCATGGCTACAACCTTGTGTGCGCTGCAGGCGTCCAGGTCGAGGTTGTCGAAACCTGCTCCTGCGCGTACCACAATCTTGAGGTTCTTCGCTGCCTCAACCACCTCTGCGGTGACTTTGTCGGAACGCACAATCATTGCATCGGCATCGGCTGCCGCTGCCACAAGCTCTTCCTTGGTTGTGTATTTCTCAAGAAGGGCGAGTGTGTGGCCCGCCTTCTCGACGATATCTTTGATTCCTGCCACCGCCGCAGCTGCAAAAGGCTTTTCTGTTGCTACAAGTACTTTCATCTCTTTCTATTTGTGAAGTTTCTCAAATTCCTGCATGCATGCTACAAGTGCCTCCACTGCCTCTACGGGGCAGGCGTTGTAGAGCGATGCGCGGAAACCGCCCACTGAACGGTGGCCTTTGACGCCCACCATACCGTGGTCTTTGGCAAATGCCATGAATTCGTCCTGGAGCTCTTCCTTGCCGGGAGCCATCACGAAGCATACGTTCATGATAGAACGGTCTTCCTTTGCAGCAGTGCCGACAAACATAGAGTTGCGGTCTATCTCGTCATAAAGCATCTCAGCCTTCCTGACATTGATCTTGTTGATTGCCTCGACACCACCCTGGGCCTTGAGCCACTTCAGTGTCTCGTTCATTACGAAGATCGAGAATACGGGAGGGGTGTTGAACATAGATGCGCCGTCGATGAATGTCTGGTAGTTGAGCATTGTGGGAATGTAGCGGCTTACTTTTCCGAGAGTCTCTTTGTTGATGATGGCGAATGCCACGCCGGCAGGACCCACGTTCTTCTGTGCACCACCATAAATCAGGGCGTATTTGCTCACGTCCACGGGACGGCTCATGATGTCTGATGACATATCGGCGATCAGGGGAACGGGTGAGTCGATGTCCTTGCGGATCTCAGTGCCGTAGATTGTGTTGTTGGTGGTGATATGGAAGTAGTCTGCGTCTGCAGGGATTTCGTAGTCTTTGGGGATATAGCAGAATGTCTTGTCTGCCGATGATGCAACTGCATAAGCCTCGCCAAGGCCCTTTGCCTCCTTGAGGGCTTTCTTTGCCCATACGCCGGTCTCGAGATAGGCGCCTTTCTTCTCCAGGAAGTTCATTGCAACCATCAGGAACTGCATCGATGCGCCGCCGCCCATGAACAGGATCTCGTGGGTGTCGGGAATGTTCAAAAGTTCACGCCAAAGCGATCGGCACTCGTCCATTACGGCATCCCACTCCTTTGTCCTGTGTGAGATCTCGATTACAGACATACCGGTTCCTTTGAAATCTTTGAGAGCCTCGATTGCGGCCTCGATTGCGGGCTTGGGCAGAACGCACGGGCCAGCATTGAAATTGTAAACTTTTTTCATTTTTATCGTAAGTGACGTTTGTAAGTTACAAAGGTATAAATTCAGTTGTTTTTTCGCAATAATGGCACAGAAGTTTGACCTTTTTTTCTTCTATCGAAGTGGTGAATTTCGTGGTTATCTTCTGGTGGTTGGTGACGCACATCGGATTGGCGCATCTTGCAATGCCCACAACGGTTTTGGGAAGGGTTATCGACTTCTTCTCCACCACTTTGTAGTCCTTGATGATGTTTACCGTGGCGGTGGGTGCCACAAGGGCTATGCGGCCCAGTTCGTCATCGGCGAAGAAGCGGTCTGCTATCTTGATGATTCCCTTGTGCCTGAGGGTCTTGCTTTCGAGGTTGATGCCGATGGTGACGGGATTCTCTGAATTCTGCAGGTCCAGCAGGTCCAGCACTCTGAAGATGCTCTGTGAGGGGATGTGGTCAAGCACGGTGCCGTCCTTGATGGCACTGACTTTAAGTATGGGGGTTCCTTCGGTCATGATTCGCTGTTATTTGAGTCCAAGGAGATATGAGATGATGGCCATGCGGACATACATTCCGTTCTCCGCCTGTTTGTAGAAATATGCATATTTTGTGTCGTCTACGTCCGCCGCAATCTCATCGACGCGCGGCAGCGGGTGCAGGATCTTCATGTTGTCGCGCACACCTGAGAGCATGGAAGCCTCCAGACGGTAGACATTCTTCACCTTCTCGTACTCCATGGGGTCGCTGAAGCGCTCCTGCTGTACGCGGGTCATGTAGAGGATGTCGCAGTCGTCGAGGTGCTCCTGGAGCGATGCTGTCTCTGTGAAGGGGATGTTCATCTCACTCAGGAAAGTCCTGTATTCCTCTGGCATCCTGAGCTCCTGGGGCGCTGTGAATATGAACTTGGGGTCGAAGTGTGACATCGCCTGCAGCAGCGAGTGCACGGTGCGTCCGTATTTGAGGTCTCCCACCATGTTGATGGTGACATTGTCAAGCCTTCCCTGGGTCTCCAGGATAGTGTAGAGGTCCAGAAGGGTCTGGCTGGGGTGCTGGTTGGCACCGTCGCCTGCATTCACCACCGGGATGTCGCACACCTCGCTGGCATAGCGGGCTGCTCCCTCGAGGGGGTGGCGCATCACTATCAGGTCCACGTAGTTGGATACCATCTTGATGGTGTCTTTGAGCGTCTCTCCCTTGGTGATGCTGGTGTTTTTAATGTCGGAGAAACCGATTACTCTGGCGCCCAGGCGGTTGGCTGCTGTTTCAAAGCTGAGTCTGGTGCGGGTGGAAGGTTCGAAGAAGAGGCATGCCACAACCTTGCCTTCCAGGATTTTCTGAGATTTGTTTTTCTCCATCCCGGCGGCGACACTCAGAATGTGCAGGATCTCCTCTTTCGAGAAGTCGTGGATGGAAATCAGACTTTTTGACATATTGCTATCTTGTACATTGTTTCGTTGAATTGCAGCTCTCTGTCAAGGCGCACGTCCACCGTCATGGTGCACCTGTTGTCGAACTGCTGGTCGGCCGGGGTGAGCTTCATATCCTTCAGCACTTTCATCACGGCGTTCATCTGGAGGAAGTCGAATGTCACAAGGTATCTCGAGCAGGCTATCTTTTCAATTATCTCTGCGTTTGCAATGGCATCGGCCGAGGCTTCCCTGTATGCCTGGATCAGGCCTGAGGTGCCGAGCAGGGTGCCGCCGAAGTAGCGCACCACAACTATCAGGATGTCACTGAGGCCGTTTGAAAGAATCTGCCCCAGGATGGGCTTGCCCGCAGTGGAAGAGGGCTCCCCGTCGTCGTTGGCCCTCCATTTCTCGCCAAGGCGGCCTATGCGGTATGCCCAGCAGTGGTGGCGGGCGTCGAAATACTCTTTCTTTATGCTGTCGATGATTGATTTCGCGGTGTCTTCGTCTTCAACAGGATAGGCGAAAGAAATGAACTTGCTCCCTTTGTCCTTGTATAGACCCTTGGATAAAGAGGATATGCTTTTGTAGCAGTCGGTGGCCGCAGAATCAATATTCATCAGAATAGATTTATGTTGCGAATATACTCCTTTTTTCCTACTTTTGCAATGTAGTTCACTAAATGTATCAACAATATAAAGACATACCGATGGTTTACAGAATCAAGGCTACCATACCTATCAGCAAGATATTCATGAGAGTATATGAGGTCCGTCCTGAAATGAACCTTTTCTCATTCAACCGCTACATCCTCAACAATCTTTCATTCGGCCTTGACCAGATGGTCATCTTCAGGGCTTTCAACGTAAAAGGGGAGATGACAAGCCAGTACGGTATGTTCGACCTCGGCTCAGGCACTGTCGACAACGTCACTTTTGCCGACATCATAGAGAAGGGTGAGGTGCATATCGAGTATTGCTACGATTTCCGCAACAACCGCATCATATATCTTGACTTCGACGGCGAGGACGAAGAGAACCGCAAGCTCACATATCCCTGCGTAGTAGAAGAGAAAGGACACAATCCCGGCCAGTTCGCCGACAAGTACGAGGACTACATGTATCAGACCACTCCCGTGTCCGGTGCATCTGCGTCGTTCAATGATGAGGACGATGATGAGGACGACGAAGATGATATGGACAAGCCGGAAGAGATCTACGACGAGAACGAATCCGACGAATAGTCTTGCCCAAGAAGCTGACAATCATACTTGGCCCGACGGCCGTAGGTAAAAGCGACTTTGCTGTCAGAAAGGCACGCGAAGCCGCTTCTGTCATAGTCAACTGCGACTCCCGCCAGATTTTCAAGGAACTGAACATCGGTGTGGCGCGGCCCGGTCCAGGGCAGCTTGCCGCAGTGCCTCATTATTTTGTGGCGACTCATTCGATTTTTGACAACTACACCGCCGGCAAGTTCGAACTTGAGGCGATGGAGCTGCTCAGGCAGCTGTTCGAGGTGCACGACACGGTGGTGATGTGCGGTGGCAGCGGCCTGTATATCGACGCCCTCTGCAATGGTCTCGACGATTTTCCCGAAGCAGATCCAGGGCTCCGGGCTTCACTTATGCAACGGCTTGATACAGAGGGGATAGAGAGTTTGCGCAATGACCTGCGTGTGCTGGACCCCGACAGCTATTTCACAATCGATATCGCCAACCGCCAGAGGATTGTGCGGGCCCTCGAGGTTACAATCGCCACAGGGCGTCCGTTCTCCAGCTTCAAGAGCTCGCCAGCAAAGAAGCGTCCTTTTGAAATAGAGAAAATCGGTCTCACCCGTCCCAGGGAAGAACTTTACTACAGGATTGACCGCCGCGTCGACCTCATGATGGAGGCGGGGCTGGAGGAAGAGGCCCGCGGGCTTTACCAGTACCGTGACCTGCCTGCTCTCAACACAGTAGGCTACAAGGAGCTGTTCGGTTATTTCAGCGGGGAGTACGACCGTGAAGAAGCTGTCCGCCTTATCAAACGCAACACACGCCACTACGCGAAGCGCCAGATTACCTGGTGGCGCCGCGACAATGCCATCACATGGCTTCCCGCCTGAAGCAGGAAAAATCAGTTGCCGAGTTCTGAAATGAACTTGATGCGGACGAGACGGACCTCCATCTCTTCATAGTCTCCGCCCAGGTCACGCATCGCCTCGTCGACAGAGTCGCTGCGGGCATCTTCCTTGAAGTAGGTGTAGATGTCGTCTATCGCCTCCAGGTCAAGCACCTGGTGCAGGTAATAGTTGATGTTGATGCGGGTCCCGGAATTCACGATGCTCTCGATGTCGTCCATAAGTTCAGCCATATCCATGTCCTTCGCCTCGCAGATATCCTCGAACGGAATCTTGCGGTCGATGCACTGGATGATGAACAGCTTGTTGGACTTCTGAGGCACGCTCCTCACCACGATGTCGTCGGGGCGCACGATGTCGTTCTCCTCTACATATTTTGCTATGAGCGAGAGGAATTCGGCTCCGAACTTCTTTGCCTTCCCGTCGCCCACACCGGAGCATTTGAGCATCTCTTCCTGAGTGATGGGGTAGAAAATCGACATGTCCTCCAGGGCGGGGTCTGCAAAGATCACCCAGGGCGGAAGCCCCAGCTTCTTCGACATCGAGCTGCGGACATCCTTCAGCATCGCCAGCAGAGTCTGGTCGCCTCCACCGCTTCCGGCCATGTGTTTTGTGGGAGAAGAAACGATATCGTCGTCATCGTCCACATCGGTGAAAGTGCGCTGTTCGGTAATCATTATCTGGTAGGGCTTCTCATAGAACTCCATACCCTTTTCAGTGACACTTATCAGGCCGTATTTGTCAATGTCCTTGTCAAGCAGATGGAGCACGAGCCCCTGGCGGATCACTGCCGCCCAGTAGCGCTGCCCCCTCTCTTTCCCGACTCCGTAGAGAGGATGCTTGTGGTGTTTGTAACTCTTTATGATAGAGTTGGATGCACCTGCCAGAATGTCGGCGAGATGCTCGGTCTTGAAATTCTCCTTGAGTGAAAGTATGAGCTCCATCACCGTTGACATGTCTTCACGTCCGTCGAACTGCTTCTTTGGATAGAGGCAGTTGTCGCACGAGCAGCAGTTGTCTGGCTCGTAGGTCTCTCCGAAATAGTTCAGCAGAATCTTGCGGCGGCAGGTGTTGCTCTCTACGTATGAGACCACATCCAGCAGCAGCTGCTTGCCGATCTCCTGCTCGGAAATGGGCTTGCTCTGCATGAACTTCTCCAGCTTCTGGATGTCTTTGTGGTTATAGAAGGTGATGCACTTGCCCTCTCCTCCGTCGCGCCCGGCGCGCCCTGTCTCCTGGTAGTAGCCCTCCAGGCTCTTAGGCACGTCGTAGTGTATCACAAACCGCACGTCCGGCTTGTCGATACCCATTCCGAAGGCGATTGTGGCCACAATCACATCCACACGCTCCATCAGGAAATCGTCCTGATTGGCGGCCCTTGTTGCGGCATCGAGGCCGGCATGGTAGGGGCGTGCCTTTATACCGTTGACGTTCAGCAGTTCTGCCAGCTCCTCTACTTTCTTGCGGCTGAGGCAGTATATGATGCCGCTCTTGCCTGGGTTCTCCTTTATGAACTTTATGATTTCACGCTTTGCATTGGCCTTGTCGCGGATTTCGTAGTAGAGGTTGGGGCGGTTGAACGACGACTTGAACACCTTGGCGTCGGTCATCCCCAGGTTTTTCTGTATGTCACTCTGCACCTTGGGGGTGGCGGTGGCGGTGAGCGCGATTATGGGCGCGCGGCCTATCTGGTTCACTATCTCGTGGATACGGCGGTACTCCGGACGGAAGTCGTGCCCCCATTCTGAGATACAGTGCGCTTCGTCTATGGCATAGAAAGAGACGTGGATCGACTTGAGCAGGGCCACGTTCTCGTCTTTTGTGAGCGACTCGGGCGCGACATAGAGGAGCTTTGTCTTTCCGCTGAGCACATCGTCTTTCACCTCCTGGATCTGCGATTTCAGCAGTGAAGAGTTGAGGAAGTGGGCGATATGTGTGCGGTCTTCCGTATGGACAAACTCACGGATGGCATCGACCTGGTTCTTCATCAGGGCGATGAGGGGTGACACCACGACGGCGGTGCCGGGAAGGCATAGGGCCGGCAGCTGGTAGCAGAGGCTCTTGCCGCCTCCTGTGGGCATCAGCACGAATGCATCGTTTCCCGCCAGGAGATGCATGATGATCTCTTCCTGGTTGCCTTTGAATGAATCAAACCCGAAAAATGATTTGAGTTTTTCCCTTAGCTCAGTTCTGTCTATTGCCATATTTTGCCGAAATAGTCTGTCAAGAAATCTAAGTTATTCAAAAAACCGGAACGAGCAAAATAATTTTGTGGTATTTTCTAAATAATAATAGTATATTTGCGCCGCCGAAAAATGCTATATAATTAGGTATTAAACAAATAATAACCAAAAATGAAATCAATCAAATTTTTTGCACTCTGTGCAATCGCTCTTCTGAGTGCAGCATGCTGCAGCATGCCGAAAGTGGCTCCCCAGCCCGAAGGTATCACAAAAGGTGACGTTGACACCGCAAGCTATGCACTTGGTGTTTATTATGGTCAGATGATCCTTATGAACAACCTCGGTGACCTCAATGCAAGCCAGATCATCAAAGGTTTCAAGGACGCTCTTAAGGACGCTGAAAGCGAGACTCCCAAGTTCGACCAGAACTTCGTCGGTGACGCTATGAACAAGTTCATGATGAAGAAGTCAGAGCTCGAGGCTGCTCAGAACCTCAAGGAAGGTGAGGAGTTCCTCGCAAAGAACGCAACCGCTGATGGTGTACAGGTAACTGACACAGGAATCCAGTACCTCGTAGTACGCGAAGGTAACGGTGTGTTCCCCACAAATGACAAGGATACAGTCCTCGTATGCTATGAAGGATCAACTCTCGACGGTAAGGTTTTCGACTCATCTTACGAGCGCGAGGATACCGTTTCATTCCCTCTCAACCGCGTCATCAAAGGTTGGACAGAAGGTATGAAGCATGCTGACGAAGGCAGTGAGGTTATTCTCTGGATCCCTTCAGAGCTTGCATACGGTCAGAGAGGCCCCATGGGTCCCAACCAGACTTTGAAATTCAAAGTCGAACTCATCGAGGTGAAACCCTTCGTCGAGCCTGCAGCAGACGCTGAGTAATATCATCTTACGGTGATTCTATAGAAATCGCACGCAGTATGCCGGCATTGTTTTTGCGGCATACTGCGTTTTGCGGTTAATAAAAACGCCATCCCACCATTATCTGAATGAACACTTTCCGCAGGATCCTCTCTTACGCAAAACCATACGGAAAATATATTCCGGAGTACCTTGTATTGTCGATTTTCTCAGTGATATTCGGTATCGCGAACTATGCCCTTTTCGGTCCGGTCCTGTCGGTTCTTTTCCAGAGTGATGCCACAGCTGCGGTGGTGGCAAAGCCCGAGTTCGAGATATCAGTGTCATACGTCGAGGATATGTTCAACTACATCCTCGGCTCGACAGTGGCTTCAAAAGGGCCGCTCACAGGGCTCGGCCTGGTGTCTGTGGCGCTTATAGCAGCATCACTCTTCTCAAACATCTGCAGATATCTTTCGCAGCGGATTCTGGTCACCATGAAGACGAACCTCATGATGAACATCCGCCGCGACCTTTTCAAGAAAATCTCATCTCTGCACATAGGATATTTCAACAACAAACGCAAGGGAGATATCCTTTCCAGCATCTCCAACGATGTTAATGAGGTGCAGAACACAATAGCCAGCAGTTTCCATATCATCTTCCGCGAGCCGCTGCTGGTGATAGGCTTCCTTGCCATGCTCTTCTACATGTCGCCGAAGCTCACCGTCGTGTCGCTGGTAGCCATCCCGGTATCGGCGTTCGTGATATCCAGGATAACCCGCAACCTCCGGAGCGGTGCAGTGGTGACACAGACCCTGATGGGGCGTATCACCAGCCGTTTCGAAGAGGCGATTTCGGGCTCGCGCATCATCAAGGCCTTCAATGCTGAAAATTATGTGGCCGGGCAGTTCGACAAAGACAACTCTCAGCACAGGAAGGTGAGCCGCTCGATAGGCAACCGTCAGGAGCTCGCAAGTCCTGTGTCTGAATTCCTCGGCATTACAGTGGGCGTGCTGGTGCTCCTTTACGGAGGCTGGCTCAATATAAAGGGTGAGCTCGGCATGAGCTGGCCCAGCTTCGTGGTCTACATCGCCTTCTACTGGAGGGTGCTCGAGCCTACGAAGGCAATTGCATCTGCATACGCAAGCATACAGAAGGGGCTCGTGTCCGGTAACCGCATCTTCGCCATCCTTGACATAGAGAATGAAATCAAGGACAAGCCTGACAGCCTCCCTCTGAAACAGTTCAACGACAAGATAGAGTTCGACAATGTAAGCTTCTCCTACGGAGCAGGCAATGTCCTCAACAATATAGACATCACCATCCCGAAAGGAAAGATTGTGGCTGTGGTGGGGCCTTCAGGCGCCGGTAAATCCACCATGGCCGACCTTATTCCACGTTTCTGGGATGTGACGGAAGGCTCCATCAGGATAGACGGCAGGGATATACGCGACTACCGCCTCGATGACCTCACTGCGCTGCTGGGCATAGTGACCCAGGAGTCGATTCTTTTCAACGATACAGTTTATAACAATATATCATTCGGTATGGAGGGTGTTACCGAAGAACAGGTGAAGGCGGCGGCAAGGATCGCCAATGCCGACGAGTTCATCTCGGCGATGCCCGACGGATACCAGACCAATATCGGCGACCGTGGCTCGAAGCTGTCAGGAGGCCAGAAGCAGAGGATTGCAATTGCACGTTCCGTGCTCAAGAATCCTCCCATCCTGATTCTTGACGAAGCGACCTCGGCCCTCGATACAGAGAGCGAGCGTCTGGTGCAGGAGGCACTCACGCAGCTTATGCAGAACCGCACTTCGCTTGTGATCGCCCACCGTCTCTCCACCATCCGCCATGCCGATGAGATAGTTGTGCTGCAGGACGGATGCATAGCCGAGCGCGGCACCCATAAGGAACTGATTGCGAAGGACGGGCTCTACTCGCACCTTTGCTCTCTCCAATCATTTGAATAGTAGATAGTTGATATATAAGATAGATGATGAAAGAAAGATCACTTAACGGTCTGCTTGAGGCAGGGATAAGAAACAACTGGGACAATCCGGCGCTTTCGAACTACGATGGAAGGACCCTTCTCTATAAGGATGTTGCCGAAATGATAGTGAAGCTGCAGATGACTTTTGAAAGATGCGGCCTCAAGAAGGGCGACAAGGTGGCTGTGTGCTCGCGCAACCAGGCAAACTGGGGTGTGGCATTCCTGGCGGCCCTTTCATACGGCGCAGTCCCGGTGCCTGTGCTGCACGAATTCAAACCCGGCAATATACATTATCTGGTGAACCACAGCGAAGCGAAGCTTCTCTTCGTGGGATTCAATATCTGGGAGAACCTGAGTGCGGCAGAGATGCCGGCACTGAAGGCCATCATCACACTCGACAACTTCAGGGTGATCCATGCAGTTGACGGTGAGCTTGCAAAGAGCCTGGTGGACGTAGACCGCCTGTTCGCTATCAGGTATCAGGCGGGTTTCACCCCTGAAGACCTCAAGTTCTACCGCGAGGACCTGCACGAGGTGGCCCTTATCAATTACACTTCAGGGACATCCGGATTCGCAAAAGGTGTGATGATACCCTACAGATCGCTGCTTCTCAATGTCGAGTATGTGATGGAGGTGGATGATTTCCTGGGCAGCAGGTCGGATATCGTTGCAATGCTTCCTTCCGCCCACATGTACGGCCTGCTTATGGAGCTTATCGTAGAAGTTGCTTTGGGAGCACACGTACATTTCCTCACACGCCTCCCCAGTCCGCAGGTGATATTCGAGTCGTTCGCCCGTATCAAGCCCGACTTCGTGATTGCGGTGCCCCTTATCATGGAGAAGGTGAGCCGCAACGTGATGCGCGCAATAGGATATGATTTCGACCCGTCACATCTTACCGAAGAGGACAAGCGCAAGGCCGAAGATATGCTCAACGGCTATTTCGGCCGCAAGTTCAACCATGTGGTGATAGGCGGTGCGGCGCTGAACAGCGAGGTGGAGGATTTCCTGAATGCGGTAGGCTTCAGATACACGGTGGGCTACGGCATGACAGAGTGCGGTCCCATCATCTCATACAACTACTGGGACCAGACAAAGATCCATACATGCGGCAAGGTGGCCCATTACAACGAAGTGAGGATCGACAGTGAAGACCCGGAGCATGTTCCCGGTGAGGTCTATGTAAGGGGCGACAATGTCTTCCTCGGCTATTACAAGATGCCGAAAGAGACAGCAGAGGTGCTTGGCAGCGACGGCTGGTTCCGCACCGGTGATGTCGGCACCCTTGACAAAGACGGCTATCTGGCACTCAAGGGGCGCAGCAAGAGCATGATCCTTACTCCCAACGGTCAGAACATCTATCCCGAAGAGATAGAGAGCAGTATAAACAACCTGCCCTACGTGACCGAATCGCTGGTGGTTGTTGACAAGAATGTGCTGGTGGCGCTGATTTACCCCGACAACGCGCTGAAGGACGAGAACGGCCTCAGCGACGAGCAGCTTGAGCAGACCCTCAACGAAGAAGTGTGCAGGCTGAACGGCGAACTGCCCAACTACTGCAGGATTGCAAAGGTCGAGCTGTTCCCCGAAGAATTCGAGAAAACTCCCAAGAAGAGCATAAAAAGATATTTGTACCAACGTTAATCCGCTTCCGATATGACTGACAAGCAGATTCAATTTGACAAGAGCTACCTTGACATGGCCGAAGTGTGGTCACGCAACTCATACTGCCAGCGCCGCAGGGTAGGTGCGCTGATAGTCAAAGACCGCATGATTATTTCAGACGGCTATAACGGCACTCCCACAGGCTTCGAGAATGTATGCGAGGAGAACGGTGTCACCAAGCCGTATGTCCTCCACGCCGAGGCAAATGCAATAACCAAGGTGGCGAAGAGCCACAACAGCAGTGAAGGTGCAACCCTCTATGTGACCGACTCGCCCTGTATGGAATGCTCGAAACTCATCATCCAGGCAGGCATCAAAAGAGTGGTGTACCGCCGCGAATACAGGATTGTAGACGGTATCGACCTGCTCAGGAAAGCTGGAATAGAGGTATGTAAATACGACGAATAATGGACGACAAGATATTCAAGATTCTGAAACCCATGCTCTGGGTTCTGACAATCGCAGCGGCTGCATCATTGGTGATAACGTCGATCACACCGAGGAAAGAGGTGGTGGATGTCAACAGGATAAACCATGACTGGGCTAAGCTTATGCTGGTGCTTGACCAGGTAGACAAGAATTATGTCGAGGACCTGAAACACAAGGATGTGACAGAGGACCTTATCCCCCTTATCATGGAAGAGCTCGACCCCCATTCTGTATATCTGCCTCCTCAGGAGCTCAAGGATGCCGAGGAGTCGCTCCAGGGCGGTTTCGACGGTATCGGCATCCAGTTCAATGTTCCAAACGACACTATAGTCGTGAACTCGGTGATCACCGGCGGCCCTTCTGAAAAGGCCGGACTGATGGTGGGTGACCGTGTTGTGAAGGTTGATGACCGCACCGTGGCAGGTGTGAACATGCCCCAGGACACTATGGTCAAGCTCATGCGCGGTCCCAAGGGAACCAAGGTGGTGATAAGCGTGAAGCGCAAGGGGCAGGAAGAGCTTATTCCTTTCACAATCACCCGTGACAAGATTCCTGTCCACAGTGTGGATGTGGCATATATGCTGAACGACACAACCGGTTATGTTAAACTCTCCAAGTTCGCCCGTACAACCCACGAAGAGTTTGTGGCAGCTGTGGACAAGCTGCGTGACCAGGGCATGAAGAGGCTTGTGTTCGACCTGCGCGACAATACCGGAGGATTCCTTGACCAGGCGATGCGTCTGGCAAACGAGTTCATGGAAACAGGTGAGATGATAGTGTACATGCAGGGCAAGGCGCGTCCGCGCACCGACCTCAGGGCAGACGGAAAGGGCAGGTACAAGGATATGCCTCTGGCAGTGCTCATCAACAATGGTTCTGCTTCGGCCAGTGAAATCTTTGCAGGTGCCGTGCAGGACAATGACCGCGGTACGATCTACGGAGTGCGCTCTTTTGGAAAAGGACTTGTACAGGAACCCATCTACTTTACCGACGGGTCTGGTATAAGGCTCACAGTGGCAAGATATTACACTCCTTCGGGGCGTTGCATCCAGAAGCCGTATTCAGACGATTACGAGCTGGAGATCTTCGAGCGTTACAACACAGGCGAAATGTTCTCGGCCGACAGCATAAAGGTTGACGAGAATGAGAAATACACCACCAAGGGCGGCCGTACCGTGTATGGCGGCGGTGGAATCGTGCCAGATGTGTTTGTTCCCATCGACACCGTGGGCGTCACCGACTTCATGGTGGACTGCAACCGTCAGGGACTTCAGATCAAGTATGCCAACACACTGCTCGACAGATATGCCAAATCTCTCTCTGCCACAACCACTATGGACCAGTTCGAGCATTTCTACGAATCGCTGGATGCCGAGAAAGGCTTCCTGGCGTATGCTGCAGAAAACGGTTTTACTCCCAAGGAAGGCGAGTGGGCAATATCCAAGACCTTTATCATGACTCAGGTCAAGGCTCTGATTGCCAGATATACCGCGATGGGCGACAATGCGTTCTATCCCATCTACCAGAAGACCGACAAGCTTATCCATATCGCCGTCAGCAACGAGCAGCAGTGATGAAACTCCAGACTCCGGTAGAAATAAGGCCTCTTCCAGATCGCTTCACCTATGCGGACAGGTTTTTCTTCATGGGATCCTGCTTCGCTTCGGAGGTAGGCGCGCTTATGGGAGGGTTGGAGTTCGATACCACCGTCAATCCGTTCGGAGTCCTCTACAACCCCGCCTCGCTGGCATCTTCTTTCGACAGGCTGGATTCGCGCCGGCATTTCGTGGAGGAGGATGTGATATGCAGCGAAGGGAGATATACCTCGTTCTTCCATCACAGCAGCTTCTCGAGATGCTCTGCGGAAGAGTTCCTGTCAAATGCCAACCAGGCTCTTGAAGAGAGTGCCGATGCCTTTGCCGCTGCCGGTGCGGTGGTGGTGACACTTGGCACATCATGGGTGTTCCGTCACCTGGAACGCGACATGATTGTGAGCAACTGCCACAAGGTCCATCCGGCCCAGTTCCGCCGCGAAAGGCTTTCAGTGGCAGAAAGCGTGGCTTTGCTGGAGCCTGTGATAGCGCGTCATCAGGACAAGCGCTGGATTTTTACGGTAAGCCCCATCCGCCATCTGAAAGACGGTGCGCACGGCAACCAGGTCTCCAAGGCCTCGCTGCTGCTGGCAGTGGAGGAACTTGCCGCAAAGTTTGAATGTGTAAGCTATTTCCCGGCTTATGAGATAGTGCTTGACGAGCTGCGCGACTACCGTTTCTACAAAGAGGACATGGTGCATCCGTCGGAGCAGGCTGTCGGGTATGTCTTCGAGAAGTTCGTGGAGTTTGCAATAGAGCCCGGGGAGGCTGGAAGGATGGAAGATGCGCGCAGAAGGATGAAGGCTGCGGCCCACCGCAAAATTCAGTTTGCTAATTAAATCGCAAACAAGTAACTTTGAAGGATTTTTGAAACAACCAATTTTTAATCATATCATTATGAAAAGACTTAAAGTAGCTCAGTTATTGAAAGAAGCTCCCGGCCAGAAAGTGCTGGCAAAGGGTTGGGTACGCACAAAACGCGGCAACAAGAATGTGGCATTCATCGCCCTCAATGACGGATCTACAATCAATAATATCCAGATTGTGTGCGACGTGGAGAAGTTCAGCGAAGACCTCCTCAAGCAGATCACAACAGGCGCCTGCATCGCAGTGGAAGGTGACCTTGTAGAGTCTATGGGAAGCGGCCAGGCAGTTGAAATCCAGGCTTCTTCAATCGAGGTCTACGGAATTGCAGATTCGACCTATCCCCTCCAGAAGAAGGGTCACTCTATGGAGTTCCTGCGTGAGATCGCCCATCTGCGCCCCCGCACCAACACATTCGGAGCAGTCCTGAGAATCCGCCACTCGATGGCGTTTGCAATCCATAAATTCTTCAACGACAAGGGTTTCTACTATCTCCATACACCCCTCATCACAGCATCTGACTGTGAAGGTGCCGGCGCAATGTTCCAGGTTACAACAATGGACCTGGACAACATTCCCAAGACAGAAGAAGGAAAGGTCGATTTCTCTCAGGATTTCTTCGGCCGCCAGACTTCACTTACAGTGAGCGGTCAGCTGGAGGGTGAGCTGGGTGACACCGCACTCGGTGAGATCTACACATTCGGCCCCACATTCCGCGCAGAGAACAGCAACACTCCGCGCCACCTTGCAGAGTTCTGGATGGTAGAGCCCGAGATGGCATTCTACGACATCAACGACAACATGGACCTTGCAGAGGAATTCATCAAATACCTTGTCAAGTATGCTCTCGACAACTGTATGGATGACATCACATTCCTCAACAACATGTTCGACAAAGAGCTTATCGGGCGCCTCCAGGGTGTGCTCAAAGACAACTTCGTACGCCTGACCTACACAGAGGGCATCAAGATCCTCGAGAAGGCCGTGGCAGACGGAGTCAAGTTCGAGTATCCCGTGGGCTGGGGCATCGACCTCCAGAGCGAGCACGAGCGCTATCTTGTAGAGAAGCACTTCGGCAAGCCCGTAATCCTCACAGACTATCCCAAGGATATCAAGGCTTTCTATATGAAGCAGAACGAAGACGGCAAGACAGTCCGCGCAATGGACGTCCTCTTCCCCAAGATCGGCGAGATCATCGGCGGCAGCCAGCGTGAAGAGTCGTTCGAGAAGCTTTCTGCACGTATCGACGAGCTCAAGATGGAGACCCGCGGCCTCTGGTGGTATATGGACACCCGCCGCTTCGGAAGTGCACCTCACAGCGGCTTCGGCCTTGGTTTCGAGCGCCTGCTGATGTTCGTTACAGGTATGAGCAACATACGTGACGTGATTCCTTTCCCCCGTACTCCCAACAACGCAGAATTCTAAGATATGCTTATTATCGGTATAGCCGGCGGCTCGGGTTCAGGCAAGTCGACAGTGGTGTCACGGCTCGAAGAGGTTTTCAAGAACCGTATAGTTGTGATTCCGCAGGACTCTTATTACAAAGACTGCGGCAGCCTGAGCGATGAAGAGAAGAGGGTCCACAACTTCGACCATCCTGATGCGATAGACTTCGACCTGCTCACAAAGCACATCGAAGAGATCAGGAAGGGAAACGCCGTGGAGCAGCCTGTATATTCCTACATAACATGCGGGCGCTGCAAGGAAACCGTGTACGTCGAGCCTGCAGACATCATCATTGTGGAGGGAATACTGATCTTCTCGTGCCCCGAGCTGATGAGCCAGATGGATATCAAGGTGTTTGTGGATGCCGACGACGACGACCGCCTCGCCCGCATCATCACACGTGACACACAGGAACGCGGCAAGGACCTGCAGTGGGTGATAGACCGTTACACCAGTCTGGTCAAACCGATGCACCTCCAGTTCATCGCGCCCAGCAAGAGATATGCTGATATCATCATCCCCGAAGGAGGACATAACGAAGTGGGTGTCAACATCCTGCTTGCCACGATAGAAAAGGCGCTTAACGACAGTACCTGGTTAAAATAGCGGAAAGTCATGTCAGAAGGATTCTTTGCTGAAGAGAAGAAAGAGAGCAGGGTAGGGCTTTACGCCACCGTCATCTTCCATCTGGTGGCCCTTATCATACTGCTGGCGTCGTCTATCGGTGCCGCTGTCAGCAAAGAGACCAGCTTCATACTCGATTTCACCCAGCAGGAGAAGGAAGAAGAGCTCAAGAAGATCGAAGAGCTTGAAGACTTCAAGAACCGCGTGGCTGCAGAGCTGGACGCAATGATTGCCGCGGCTCCAACACCCGTGGTCCGCAATGTGGCGGTGGATGCAAGCCAGGCCCAGGCAGAGGCTTATGCCGAGGGGCGCGCCCTGCAGAAGAGGCTCGAGGCTTCGCGCAACCGCGCCTTCACATCCGATGACGACGATGAGGTCGCCACTGGAGAGAAGGAGGGCAGCGACGACGGAGCGGAGGAGGCCGAGCCCTATACCGGCCCTTCTGTACTTTCATGGAAACTTGACGGGCGCAGGGCCGTGGCTCTGCCCATTCCCGCATATAAAGGTCTGGGCGGCGGTAATGTCGTGGTCAAAATCTATGTGAACCGT
The DNA here is from genome assembly GCA_018064305.1 of Candidatus Equibacterium intestinale. Taxonomy (GTDB): domain Bacteria; phylum Bacteroidota; class Bacteroidia; order Bacteroidales; family UBA932; genus Equibacterium; species Equibacterium intestinale. The sequence goes on from JAGHVP010000270.1 coordinate 22,746, forward strand.
GCCGGCCGCGTGATTGATGCGAAGGCTGTGTCGGGCGACAGCTCCCTGAGCAAGTTTGCAATTGCAGCGGCCAAGCGCAGCCGCTTCTCGCGCAGCGACACTGCCGACGACCCTCAGATCGGAGAGATTGTATATCAGTTTATTGCGCAGTAACATGAGGGCGGTGAACAATTTCATAACATTAGCTTTGTGCTGCCTCTGCATGGCTCTGACCTCGTGCCGGAGCGCTTCCACCCGTGTCTGGGTAGAAGATTTCAACGGCAGCAGCCTTGACACCGCAGTGTGGTCGAGGATACCGAGAGGCAATCCCGAATGGTGCCGGAACATGTCTTCAGACGACAGGCTGTATGCGCTGGAAGACGGATGCCTGGTGCTGCGCGCGATTGTGAACCCGGGGCTGGAGGGCGACGATGCTCCGCTGCTCACAGGCGGAATCTGGACCAGGGGAAAGAAGCAGTTCGGCCTGGGAAGGGTTGAGGTGCGTGCAAAGTTCGAGGGTGCAGGAGGCTCATGGCCAGCCATCTGGATGATGCCTGACGATGAAGAAACCGAAGACCTGTCAGACCCGTTCTGGGCTGAATACGGCTGGTACAGCCACTATGGCGAAATAGACATCTGCGAGAAGCTCAACTTCGACGATTTTGCATATCAGACGCTGCACACTTCATATACCTTGAAACAGGGCTACAACGACCCTTATCAGGAGCACGGCTCTACCGGCGGCATCGATCCGGAAGATTTCAACGTATATGCGGTGGAGCATTACCGCGACAGCATCAAGATGTATATAAACGGCGTCAATACTCTTACCTACAAGCGGATAGATTTCGTGCCTTATGGAGGGGAGGTGACCGGCCGCGAGCAGTGGACATTCGACCGCCTGTTCGACCTCAGGCTGGATATGCAGGTGGGTGGCAGCTGGCCTGGCGAGCCCGTGCTGGAAGACCTTCCGGTAAAGATGTGGGTCGACTGGGTAAAGTTCACACCCTTTGAAGAATAAGAGATTTTTTCCTGAACTTTTCCGGATTTTTTTCTTAAATTTGTCATCAACCGTAACAAGAGTATGATGGCATTATTCAACAGAATCCTTGCAGCCGTGATGGTGATGTTCCTTTCGGCTGCATGTTCCAAAAACAATGAAGATGACAAGCCGGTTTCGGATCCGTGGGATTCGATGTCTGACATCACTGTGAGCAAGATTGCAGTGTATGACGGCAAACCCTGTCTGGAGGTTGACGGAAAGCCTTTCGCCGTGTATGGAGCGCAGATCCGCGTAGATATATTCCGTTCTGTAGACAAGATGGACTGGAGCGGGATAGAGAAATATTTCGCTGCCGCGAAGGAGCTCGGGCTCAACTGTGTGCAGGTCCCGTGCCCCTGGGCTTTCCTGGAACCGAAGGAAGACCAGTATGACTACGAAACCATAGACAAGATTCTGGAATTTGCCGTGAAATATGGGGTGAAGGGCGAACTTCTGTGGTTCAGCACAAACTTTATCGGTGACTCATATTCGTGGCTCGTGCCTACATAC
>JAGHVP010000199.1 GCA_018064305.1 Candidatus Equibacterium intestinale
AAGTCTAATGTTGACACCGGCTCAGCAGAGAGTCAAGTTGCTTTGTTTTCCTACCGTATCGCTCACCTTACCGAGCACCTCAAACAGAACAAGAAGGACCACAACACACAGCGTGCACTTCTTCGTCTCGTCGGTAAGCGTCGTCAGGTCCTCGATTATTTGAAGACCGTTGATATCGAGAGATACAGAAATATTGTCAAAGAGCTCGGTCTCCGTCGATAATATTCGGAAATATGGAAATTCAAGGGCTGCGGCATTTATTCAGCAGCCCTTTTTTAATATACCGGCTTCTTAAACCACATTCCACGGGCCGGTGGTATTAAGCGGAAAAAAACTTTTACTAACAAGAAGCTCTCATCGGGAGAGGTGGAATGCAGAACACAAAATGAACATTATCAACAAACAGATTCAGCTTCCTGACGGAAGGACAATCGAAATCGAAACCGGTAAACTCGCCAAACAGGCCGCCGGTTCAGCTGTCGTTAAAATGGGTGGCACCATGCTCCTCGCCACCATCACTGCCGCTACAGAGGTTAAGGAAGGCACAGACTTCATGCCCCTCACTGTAGACTACAAAGAGAAATACTACTCTGCAGGCCGCTTCCCCGGCGGTTTCATGAAAAGAGAAGGCAAGTCATCTGACTACGAGATCCTCATCTCACGTCTGATCGACCGCCCTATCCGCCCTCTCTGGCCCGATGATTTCCACCTCGAGGTCTTTGTAAACGTAAACCTTATCTCTGCAGAGAAGGATATCCAGCCCGATGCACTTGCAGGTCTTGCTGCATCATGCGCACTTGCTACCAGTGATCTGCCTTTCGGCGGCCCGATTTCAGAGGTCCGCGTTGCACGCATCGGCGGTGAGTTCAAGATCAACCCCAACTTCAGCGAGATGGCAGACTGCGACCTCGACCTGATGGTGGCTGCAACTGAAGAGAATATCATGATGGTCGAAGGTGAGATGAACGAGGTCAGCGAGCACGACATGCTCGAGGCTATCAAGTTCGCCCACGAAGAGATCAAGAAGCACTGCCGCGTTCAGAAGGAACTCATGGCAGAGCTCGGCACAGACGTCAACAAGAGAGACTATCCCCACGATGTAGAGGATGAGGAACTCAAGAAGGCAGTCCATGAATTCTGCTATGACAAGTGCTATGCACATGCAAAATCATTCAGCCCCAAGCACGAGCGTGAGGCTGGTTTCGTAGCCATCAAAGAAGCATTCCTTGCAACTGTCCCCGAGGAAGAACTCGAGGAGAAGGCTCCCCTTGTAGAGAGATACTACCACGCTGTCGAGAAAGAGGCCATGCGCAACATGATCCTCGACGAAGGTGTCCGTCTGGACGGCCGCGTATGCAACCAGGTACGTCCTATCTGGTGCGAAGTAGGTTATCTTCCCTGCGCACACGGTTCAGCAATCTTCACACGTGGCGAAACTCAGTCACTTGCTACCGTAACCCTGGGTACCAAGCTTGATATGAAAGAGACAGACGAGGTGCTGATCCAGGACGACCAGCAGTTTGTTCTCCACTATAACTTCCCTCCTTTCGCAACAGGTGAGGCAAAGAGCCAGAGAGGTGTGGGCCGTCGCGAGATCGGTCACGGCAACCTTGCAATGCGTGCCCTCAAGCCCGTCATCCCCATGATGCCCGAGAATCCCTACGCAGTACGCGTGGTTTCTGATATCCTCGAGTCAAACGGCTCGTCTTCAATGGCATCTGTATGCGGTGGCTGCCTCGCACTCATGGACGCAGGTGTTCAGATCAAGAAACCTGTTGCCGGTGTTGCAATGGGTCTTATCACAGACGAAATCCATCCTAACGACCGTTATGCAATCCTTACCGATATCCTCGGTGACGAAGACCACCTCGGTGACATGGACTTCAAGGTTACAGGTACCGCAGACGGTATCACAGCAACCCAGATGGATATCAAGGTAGACGGTCTTTCATACGACGTTCTCGAGAAGGCTCTCGAGCAGGCACGTCAGGGCCGTATCCACATCATGGGCGAGATGATGAAGACCATCGACAAACCCCGTGAGGATTACAAACCCTTCGTTCCCCGCATCAAGTCGTTTGAGATTCCCAAGGACTTCATCGGTGCAGTTATCGGCAAGGGTGGTGAAACCATCCAGAAGATCCAGGCTCAGACCGGTGCAGTTGTCAATATCGACGAAGTTGACGGCAAGGGCATCGTGGACATCGCAACCAACGATGCAGAGGCTATGCAGAAGGCATACGACTGGATCATGGGTATCTGCGCTGTTCCCGAGGTCGGTGAGGTTTATCACGGTAAAGTCACTTCAGTGCTCGAGTTCGGTGCATTCGTAGAGATTCTTCCCGGCAAGGAAGGCCTCCTTCACATCAGCGAGCTTGACTGGGCTAAGACCGAGAAGGTTGAGGATATCGTGAACGTAGGCGACGAGGTCGATGTCAAACTCCTCGAGGTTGACGCCAAGACCGGCAAGCTGCGTCTTTCACGCCGCGCCCTGATAGAGAAGCCCGAAGGTTATGTAGAGCCCGTCCGCAAACCCCGTCCTGCAGGCGACCGCAACGACCGCCGCCAGAACGACCACCGCGGAGGTGACCGCAACGACCGTGGCGAGCGCCGTGGCAACTTCCACAAAGACAACCGTGGCGAAAATCACGGTGAGAACCGCAACCGCGGTCCCCGCAACGACGCTGCAAAAGAAGAGTAACCCACGTAACTCATAAATAGCGGAAAGCCGTCCCCGACCGGGGCGGCTTTTCTTGTGTATGTGCCAGATATATAATACATTTGTGTTGCTATGAAAAAGTACGTTTCTTTATTTCTGTTCCTTTTTTGTCTGACTGTGTTTCATTCTTGTAATGAAGAGCTGGAAAGAGAACAGCATCAACAACGTTGGACACCTAGTACAATTGTTTTGGAGGAAGGCTGTACGTATAGAATCTTGGATCCTGATGGCTCGGACACAATTGAATGGACTAATGATAACCCTTCAGCGGCAACAGTGGATGAAAACGGTTTTGTGACTGCGCTGAAAGAAGGTGAAACCACCATCAAGACAGGTACTGTAACCGTTTTTATAGTTGTTATTAAACATCAGGAAGAATGTCTGCCAGGTGTTTTCAGCGTGAGTGATACAAAGAAAGTGCGTTTCTCAAGGGGGAACCTTCAGGCAACATACCACGAAGACAGCCGCAGCTATTCCTGGGCCATTGCAGATTACCAGTATGATATTGTGTGGGGTGGACAAGGAAGGTTGGCAGACATAGTAACCGGCAACAATACCATCGGCAGTCAGACCGACGGAGCCAGGGTGGATCTGTTCGGATGGACCAAGGATGGACTGTATGATGATGGAGCAAGGCGGTATGGTATAAATGATTCTAAAGATAATTCTGATTATGCCACTTCATCTGATGACGATTGCTGCGATTGGGGGGAAACAATTTATGGCAATGAAAACTGGAGACTTTTGACAAGTGACGAGTGGAAGTACCTGCTGGAGACACGTTCCACATCATTCGGCCCGGACAAACGCTATACCTATGTGTACCTGGCAACACGCGGAGTGTATGGGTTGATGATATTCCCCGATGATTATATCTGGCCGTCAGATATTGGCACTCAAACATTCATATTCAACAGGGCTTCCTCTGAGGCGTCTGTTGATGATAGAACATTCTATGCACTTCTGGACGCAGGAGCAGTCTTCCTGCCTGCAGCAGGAATCCGTGGCGGGTCCGTTGTCTTAAATAACTATATGGGGGCATACTGGTCCACAACTCCAGCTGATAGTGAAAAAGCACACTACATGTGTTTCAGTCCTGAATATGTTCTGCCCCAGGATATCAGCAGCCGCAGCCAGGGGTGTTCCGTCCGTCTTGTAAAAGAATGCGAATGAAATAGCGTCCCGGCAGACACGACGAAGTAACCGCTATCGCAGCCGCACAAAGGAGCGGCTGGCAGAATGAGCCGGAGCATATCGCCCGGCGGGCTGAAGCCCAGCTGCTCGGGCCGCAAGCATAACATGCTTGCTTTGAACCACTCGCGACCCGTGGCGTTCAAAGAGAAGACTTGAGCAGATGAACGCGAAGCTCCAAGGGGCGTGATAAAATACGCCAGACAGCAATCGTGATATGTTATGTAATGCACTGATAATCAACCCGATAAATCATAACCCATGCCGGATTGTTGACATGGGTTACATATTATTTGGCTGATATTCAATCAGATACGTAACACGC
>JAGHVP010000173.1 GCA_018064305.1 Candidatus Equibacterium intestinale
GCAGCAATGGCCGGAGCATTTCCGCTACGCTCCATCCCCCCGCTCGCAGCTTTCGTCCCGCTGACGCGGAACTCATCTGCGGCGGTGCCTCCCGTTTAAACATCACGGGTGATGATATGCTCCGGCCCATTCTGCCAGTCGCTCCTTTGTGTGGCAGGGTCCGAAGCCGTGGCGCATACGCTGCTGACTATCAAATACTTACACAAAACAGCCCCATGAAAATTCAAGGGGCGGTTTTTGTTATCTATCTATGTATCAACTACTTCTGCGCCACGCAGCCAGCCACCAGTATTCTTCTCGCAATATCCTTAGCGTATCGTAAGGCTTGCATGGTGACTCAAGTAAAATACTCTCGCAACATCTTAATCTGGGTTCGCTGCATCGCCACATAGCATTCTGCTTCACATATAAATGTCTATTTAGGTAAACTATTTTCAAGACGGCACAAACAGCGTGTTACGTAAATAATTGACATACAACAAATTAAGCATATGCCCATGCCGTTTCAAAGGCATGGGTTCCAATTTAAAATACTGATAATTAAGACCTTACATAACACATTCAACAATCGTCGTGTCGTATGTTGTTCATGGGGATGGTTTACTACTTGTGGTTGATATACTTCCGTAAATCATGAACGCCGTCAGCCGCCTTGCTTTATTTTATTTTGGGGAGGCCAAAATCCCTTCCATAATCTCTGACGAACATCTCCATTCGTGCCAGTGAATAGACCCCATCGGCCGGTCAGAACGAAATGACGTCATTGTTACGGCACTATCATTTTTTTCATTACTTTTGCAGTATATGAAAACACTACGCAAAGCTTTATGCCGGCTGCTTTCATCTGCGGTAATCGCAGCAGCTGCCGTATCACTCAACGCACAGAACACTGACTACAAACGCGAAGTAAATGAAGTCCAGACAGACTTCAAGATTCCGTTCTGGAGGAACACAGACAAGGCTGAGGTCACTGTCTGCCTTCCGCAGGGATTCACACTGCCGGCAAAGGCTTCGATAGCCATCCGCACTCTCGGAAGCGAGGCACCACTCGCCACTCAGGAGTTTGACCTGAAGGCAGGTTGGAATGACTACACCATAGACATCTCCGGAATAGATGCCGGAAGATTCTTCGCAGACATCACCATAGGCGGCGAGGTATACCGCCGCATGCTCAGGGTGGAAAGATATGACGAGACCTGCCTGCCTGCCGGTCCAGTTGCCACAAAGACAATAATGTTCACTCCGGATGACTACCTCTTTGTCAAAAGCAGGAACATTGACATAGACGTCACTCAGGCAAAGATCAACACAGTGCACCGTGCCGTCGACAACGGCTGCTTCGGTGTGACCGGCACCCAGATCCTGAAGAAGAAAGGAGGTGACTGGTATGTGCAGACCATCGACAGTCCCTACAAGAGATACCAGCTGGTGTGTGACATACGCAACGACATCTTCTACACGGCAAAGACTCCCGACGGCCCATGGACCCGCATCGATACGCTGCCAGAGGGAGAATATGAGCACCAGAAGGATGTCCTGAAAGACTACAGCATCTATGCAGGATTCCTGAAAGACAAGAAATATCCCCTCTACGACCCCGCAGTGCACGGCACATACACCCTGAAGGATGTACGTCTTCTCCGCCACATGTTCGGAGAGGCCGACTACGGATTGGGTCCTGTTGGCGAGCGCACCTACTGGAGCATGGCATACACATCAAGCGGAGACACCGTATTCCTCAGCACCAAACCATTCATCCAGGACTTCCCCTTCTACGAAGGTGACCTGTTTGACAACGGATTCATGACCAACGACAACTTCGGTTCGTCGTGGTTCAGTGCCGACGGCAGGACCCTCTATCATGCCCACGGCCAGACCGTCCGCCGCTTCGATCCCTATTTCGTGCATTACGACAATCTTCTGAACTGCGAGCGCTACATCACCATCTACAGCACCACCGACGGCATTGACTGGAAATGTGAGCATATCATAACCGTGGAGTCCGAGCCTTTCGAGCAGCAGTACTGGGTGCAGGTATCCTTCATTCCTTCGGCAGATATCTACATTGCTTACGTCAAGAACTACAGCGCACGTACCGGTACCACACATATCACACTCAAATACAGCCACGACGGGCTGGTGTTCCACAACTTCCCCGGCAACCCTCCCTTTGCCATCGATGACTATCCCGGCGACTTCTGGGGAGAGATCTATGTCGGCCCCAACCTGTTCACCGCCGACAAATGGCCCGACGGCGACTATATCCAGAGCTACCTCTACGAATATGGCAACAACTATTACCAGGCCTGTGAAGGCAGCGCACTGCAGCATTTTTCTGCAGACGTCTATTTCCGCCGCGAAAGTTTCGACGATGTCACCATCGACGATTTGAATGCAGCCTTTGAAGGACGTGATTTCGACAGCATGCCTTATCTGGAAATGATGGGAGGACGTGAAGGAGTCGTTGACAGGATCAAGACAGGCGGCTTCTCGGCCGGCACCATTTCTTTCCGCGCCGACGGATGGTTCTATGCTGCGGCCGGCAGCAAGGCAGGCAGTTTCACCACCCGCCCCATCGGGGGAGGCTGCGCCCTGTCTGCGAATGCCACAATCGGAGCCGGCGGCTGGCTCAAGGCAAGTCTGTTTAATGAAAGCGGCAGGAAGGTGTGCAAGGCCTGCCTGCGCGAAGGCGATGCTCTGGACCTGCCTCTGTTCGAGATGCCGGAGGGCAGCTGCACAGTGAAAGTCAGGATGAAGAACTGCCGCCTGTTTGCTTTCAACCGCGGCGGAAGATAGGAACCGCATGCGGCGGGTCACTTCCGCTCATGGGCTCGGACGCCCGGATTTCACCGCAGATGGAATGCTGCGCCAATTAAACATATTTCATAATTTTGT
>JAGHVP010000196.1 GCA_018064305.1 Candidatus Equibacterium intestinale
GTTTCTGACTACAAGTTAAGCATTTCCGGGCAATTTTGCAAGTATTATTTTGACTTATTTTACTGATTATTAATGCGTTGATGGTTTAGCAGGGACGACTATATATTTGATGTAAAATCTTGAATTAGATTGAAGATTATGAAAGGATTATTCCGTTTTGCTTTGATTTTCATCACATTAGCCCAGGTTCTCTGCGGGTGCGGACAAAAGGGCGGGAATGCCGGGAAGGCACCGGTCCAGGTTATCTTCGACACAGACATAGGCAATGACATAGATGACGCAATAGCCCTGTCTATGCTTTTCAACTACGACAAGGCAGGAGTCATAGACCTCAATGCAATCACCATATGCAAACGCAACCCCCACTGCGTGGAGTATATCGACGGCGTAAGCAGATTTTTCGGGCGCGGTGACATACCGGTCGGATTCGCGTACGACGGTACAATGCCCGAAGACTACACATATCTGCTGCCCACCATCAATGCCGAGTATGAGGGCAGGCCCCTCCTTGACATCAGGCGTACATTGGACGGCAGCATCCCGGCCGGCTACAAGATGCTCAGGCAGCAGCTTGGCGCGGCTGCAGACACATCTGTGGTGCTGATTACCGTTGGGCCCCTCACAAACATCGCCAACCTGCTGACCTCAGCCCCCGACGAACTGTCTGACCTGGGCGGCATCGGTCTGGTAAGGCAGAAAGTGAAGCTCGTCTCGATCATGGGCGGCGACTTCATATCGGAATGGGCCGAATATAACATTATATGTGACATACCGGCCGCGCAGAAAGTATTCTCGCTCTGCCCCTCCCCCCTCGTTGCCGGAGGATATGAGGTCGGTAGTGCAGTACACTATCCGCACACAAGCATCCTGAACGACTTCGGCGACCCTGATTCAAATCCGATCTGCGTCGGATACATGAATTACTGCCCCATGCCCTACGACCGCGAATGCTGGGATCCGCTGGCCACACTCGAAGCAATCGAGCCCGGCGTCGACGGAATACTCAGCCGCTCTGAGAAAGGCCGCATCACCATCAGCGACTCAGGCGTTTCTTATTTCACCCCGGACCCCTCGGGCCTGCAGCAGTACGTCATCCTGAACGATGCCGACAAAGCCGTGGAGATGCTTGTAAGAAGAGCTTCCGGCAAAGAATAGACTATTACCATTACAAACTTATAATTCTAACTATCATCAACATGAAAAAACTCAAATTCCTGACGATGGCAGCATTGGCAGTTCTATGTTTCAGTGCATGCCAGGAAGAAGAGCCGGCAACAAGGCAGATAACCGACCCTGTCGCTCCGATTCTGAAAGATGTTGAAATGCCCGTCGAGGCAAACGCCTATCCCGGAACAAACGTAAGGATACTCGGCGTTGGTTTTTCCGAAGGCGATGTCGTTACCTGCACAAGCCTTGACGGCGAGCCTGCATTCACCCCTGAAGTTGTGAATGTAGACAACAACAGTATCACCATCGCAGTACCTGAGACAAGCTGCGGCAGGTATCAGGTGACAGTCACCCGCGAAGGTCTCACATCTACCCTTCCCGGTGAGCTCTCAATCCCCTACATCGTGGTACTCAGGAAGGTGGAAGTTCCCACCAATGTCCTGAAACCCGGTGAGACCCTTACCATCACTGCAAAAGATGATTTTGTTGCAGGTGACAAAGTAAGGTTCGAATCAACTTCTTATCCCAAGGGCGTAGCCCTGGAGGCAGAGGGCACAGTCAGCGGAAACACCCTTACAGTGAAGGTTCCTGCAGACGCTTACTCTGTAAACTCACTCACCCTTGTCAGAGGCAAGATGATCGGCGAAATCGGCCAGGTCAGGATCGGTCTTGACAAATTCACTGTCGGTGCCGGCGGAATCGTGTTCTACACATCAGACGAAGGCGTCCACGGTCTTGTAGCATACCCCAAGGCAACCATGGGCACAAACGGTGACTTCGAAGGTCAGAGCTACGGCCCTTCAATCCCCAACACTTATTCAATTGGTGTCAACTATGCTGTATATTCAGGCAAGACCAACTCTGCAGCGCTCTACGCTAATGAGCAGAAAGCCCGCGATGCAGGTTTTGCCTTCGATGCCAAGACAGCATGCGAACTTGCAGAAGAGCTCACCTACGAGCAGAACGGTATCACATACGACGACTATTTCCTCCCTTCTCTCGACGAGCTCGTACAGCTCTGGAATGTATTGAACGAGGTAAATGCCACAGGTGCATGGCAGCCCAACGGCTGGATCCCCTCAGGCAACTACTGGTCTTCTACAGAATATGATTCATCAGGCGGATGGGTATGGGCAATGTGCTACTGCAACTTCTACGAAAATCCCGCAAACGGCGGTAATGTAGTAACAGGCGTAGCTGACCGTGTAGGTTGGAAGATCAGCGCAATAGCAGTCCGTCAGTTCTAACTCTTTAAATCCGTAAAGACATGAAAAAACAGATATTACTTATCATAGCATTTCTGTGCACATCCCTCATCTCCTTTGCACAGAACAAAGTCAACGGTATCGTGACTGACCAGAATTCCATCCCTCTGGAAGGCGTTGCAGTAGTTATCAAAGGCACCACCGACGGAGTTGTGACAAATTCCAAAGGTGAATTCTCACTCAATGTTCCCGACGGCAAGACCATCGTGTTCTCATGCCTCGGCCTCGTAGACAAAGAGATCACTGCAGCCGGTCAGAAAGACCTCACAGTGGCAATGTCAAACGACAA
>JAGHVP010000204.1 GCA_018064305.1 Candidatus Equibacterium intestinale
TTCACAGCAGACATTTTGATGTCTGCGGCCCGAGCAGAAGGGCTTTAGCCCGCCGGGACGGACAGGCCTCTCAGAGGCAACTGCTGACCGCATTGCTGCGCATCCGCTCTACTGCAATGTATTTCCTGAGATTATGTGCCAGAGAAAAGCGCCCCCTCAAGTACTGCACTGGCCGCGCAGACCAAGCGGGACATAATCTGCATGCGGGTGAATGGAGTGCAGCGGAAATGTTCCGGTCATTGCTGAAGATGGGAGAAACACCTGGTGTTCATCTATGGATTTTGCTTCGTGAAATTCATCTAAGCATGCTGATGTGGGCCACAGAGCCTGTGACGGCGATTGCCGTGCTTAGATGAGACCCTGTCCCCCGCATCTAAGCACGCCGATGTGCTCCAGATGCGCTACATCCCATATGGCCGTGCTTAGATGAATATCACGAAGGTCGTAGATGAGGTCGCCAGCGTGCAAAACTGCAGCAAAAACGGCAGAAATGCTGCTGAACCGTGCTCTCCGGCTGACTGAGTGGGCCCCCACGGCCGGTTTTAGAATTGTAATTTTTTTTATAAATTTGAACCCAAATTCAAATTCGTAACCTAAGATGAAAAAGATTCTTGCATTCGTTGCAGTGGCTCTTGCAGTCATATCTTGTAAAAACAACGGCAGCAATACCCAGGACACAGCTGAATGGGCACCTGCTGGCGACAGAATAATGACAGAATGGGGTGAGAACCTCGATCCTGCAAATGTTCTTCCCGAGTATCCCCGTCCGCAGATGGTCCGCGAGAAATGGATGAACCTGAACGGTCTCTGGGATTATAAAACTATCAATTCAGACGGTAAGATTCTGGTACCTTTCGCACTTGAGAGCGCCCTTTCCGGTGTAGGTGAACGCCACGAACCAGACCAGCAGCTTGTCTATGAACGCACTGTAGATATTCCCGCCAGCTGGCTCAAGCAGCACGTGCTTCTGAACTGCGGCGGTATCGACTGCATCAGCGAGATTATTGTGAACGATGAGTATGTAATCAAACATAAGGGTGGATTCACCGCCATCTCTGAAGACATCACGGAATATCTTCATAAGGGTGAGAACGACATCCGCATCGTTGTCACCGACAATACCGATGAAAGTTTCCATGCAATCGGTAAGCAGAGAAACAACAACTCAGGCATCTTCTATACTCCTGTGACCGGTATCTGGCAGACAATCTGGCTCGAACCCGTTCCCGAGAACCATATCAAGAACCTCAAGATCACTCCTTATCTTGATCTCAGCACCCTTACTGTATGTGCAAACATCACAGGAGAAGCCGGAGAGGTCGAGGTTGAAGTCTACGACGGCAAGTCCAAAGTTGCATCTGGCAAAGGCGAGGCAAACAAGGATGTGAACATCAAGATTGCCGAGCCCAGGCTCTGGAGCCCCGGAGATCCGTTCCTCTATGACCTCAAGGTTGTGCTCAAGGAAGGCGGCAAGAAGGTTGACGAAGTGAAAAGCTACGCTGCAATGCGCAAGGTTTCAGTGATGAAAGACGGTTTCGGCACACTCCGCATCGCCCTCAACGAGAAACCCATCTTCAGCTTCGGCCCCCTGGACCAGGGCTGGTGGCCTGACGGTCTCTACACAGCCCCCACCGACGAGGCGCTCGAGTTCGACATCCGCCGCACCAAGGAGCTTGGCTACAACACTATCCGCAAGCATGTGAAGGTTGAGCCCGACAGATGGTATTATCACTGCGACCGTCTTGGTGTGATGGTATGGCAGGATATGCCTTCCGGCGACTACTACTGCGGCTCAGAATGGTCTAACCCCACCACCTTCATCGAAGGTGAAGAGCCCGAGACACGTTCGGCAGAGAGCATGGCCCAGTATTACAAAGACTGGATGGGCATCATCGACCAGCTTTACAACCATCCCTGCATCATCATGTGGGTGCCTTTCAACGAGGCCTGGGGCCAGTCAAGGACTGTCGAGGTGGTGAACCGCACCAAACTCGCCGATCCCACACGTATCGTGAACCACGCAAGCGGTGGAAACCACGTCAACTGCTGCGACGATGTGATGGATTTCCACAACTATTCTGAGAATCCTGTTCCCCAGACATATCCTTATCCCAACCACATTGTGGTTATGGGTGAGATGGGCGGCCTCGGTCTTGCCATCAAAGACCACACCTGGGAGGCAGACGGATGGGGCTACCGCAAGATTGCCGACGGCAAGGCCCTTACAGACAAATACATCGAGTATGTGAAAATCATGATAAACAATGTGGACAACTACGGTATTTCAGGCGCAATCTACACTCAGACCACCGACTGCGAGACCGAGATCAACGGTATCTTCACATACGACCGCAAGGTCATGAAATTCGACGAGGAGCGCTTCCGCGCAATCAACGAGCAGATGAGCCACTCTCTTGACTAGCGATAATATAGTATTTTGGTAAAACGAATAGAAAACAGATAATATGAGGAAGTTCATTCTTGTATTGGCGGCTGTTGCTGCACTTCTGATGTCGTGCCAGACCGAAGAGGAGAAGGCAGGCAGCCTTTCCGGTGAAGGCTATAAGTTCAATTTCACCATCACTCCCGGTGATTTTGACAGCGCCACGAAGGGCGATGCCACAGTAGGCTGGACTGTAGGTGAGAAGGTGTATGTGTTCTTCAAACCCGAAGGCGGCGAGCTGCTTGGTGAATCGTATGCAGCGTTCACCTACACAGGCAGCGGCTGGAACCCCGAGTCATACGTGGCACCCGGAGCCCTTGGCTCATCCGGCAAGATGGCGGCAGTGTATGTGCCTTACTTCGACGGCAAGTCACCTGTGTACACCGACAGCAAATGGACTTTCGACAGCGGCGACGT
>JAGHVP010000004.1 GCA_018064305.1 Candidatus Equibacterium intestinale
GTTTCTGACTACAAGTTAAGCATTTCCGGGCAATTTTGCAAGTATTATTTTGACTTATTTTACTGATTATTAATGCGTTGATGGTTTAGCAGGGACGACTAATTACGGGATTCTTCAAGCCATAGGCAACGTCTGCATTGCTCGTATGGTATGCCGCGCTTTTTCATTCCGACTAAGACAATCTGAACTTCCTTCTCGGAAAAGTGGTGAAAACTCTTTTTGCTGAATGATGTTGTGTATGTGTCAATAAGTCTGCATACTGCATCATCATCCATACCATCGCACAGAACAGCTTGTTTGTTCTCATCGATTGTTTCTTGGTTCTTGTCTCGTACGGATGTCTCAATCAAGAATTTGAACCGCTTGTAACTGCCGTTGAAGTAGGCTCTTGATTTTGGAACATTGATGAATGAATTTGGGGAGATGAACCCATCGGGATCCACGAGCCAACCGCTGGGGACTCGGTCCTTACTGACTAATTGCCGCTGCCTGGATAGCGGCAGATTCCCAAAAGGAGTAAGATGAGCGGTAAGGGCACGCCTGAAATTAATGGGCAGGTAATCTTGGGTGAAGATATAATTTGCACTCGAAAACTGATAAGTAAATGGAGATTCGGTGATATAATGATGTACAGGGTTGGCCATTACATAAATCAGTTTGTCGGTGATTATCTCCCTCCCGGATATAAGTGTGTGCCTTGTCTTGAACTTGTTTCCAACAGTGTGACTGTATTTGTGTCTGTAATGCATCCCATAGGCCACTTTGAGGATATGTTCCAACTCTTTTATGATGTTCTCGTTCTCGCCACAGACAACCGCATGGAAATGTGTCGACAATATGCATAACGCAAGTACCTCAATTCCGTAATTGTAGCATATGGCGGCAAACTTGTTGTTGAAAAAGATTCTGTCGGCTTTGTCTCTGAACAGGACAAAATTGCCGATGTTGCGAATGTGATAGGTGTTCATTTTTCTACCTCCTCAATTAAAACTCTTCGATGGACACCGTGTCCGAACACCAAAGTTGAGAATAATATATATTATTTGAAACTTAACGTTATTGCTAAGGAAATTACTTTTGACTAGACAGAAAAAGGTGGAAAAACATGTCTAGTCCCTGTGAAAAGGCCTGTTTTGTGGTGAAAACGGCTGGACTAGACAGGAAAAAAACTGATTTTATGGCTAGTCCGTATGAAAGCCTGCCGAGGCTGTTTGTCATGACCAGGACTATATGGCAAAAGCGGGAAGCCTATCTTCCAACAATGACTACGCAAAGCGCATCCAAGTGACAACGTTCAAGACGAGAATAGCGGGATCTGCTTATGAAAAAGCCCCGCATTGCTGCGAGGCTCTGTGCTCCCTCAGGGTCTCGAACCCTGGACCCCAACATTAAGAGTGTCGTGCTCTACCAACTGAGCTAAGGAAGCGTTTCGGGACGGCAAATGTAGATATTATTTTTGAAATACCAAATGATTTTGAATTAATTTTTGATAAAAAAAGTTTAACTTTACACCCGGCTCTTTCTTTCAGCCCGTAGTAAAGTGTTTTTTTGAAGCAATATGAAGAAAGCGATTTGTATGATGATGGCGGCGCTGGCTGCCGCTTTTTCGGCTGGGGCACAGCGTGTTTGCGAGTTTATGCCGTCGTGCGGCCTGAAGCCTGACAAGACAGTTTTCCTGTATTCTGATGATATCGGGGCCTCGCTTGCCGCGATAAATGACCCTGTGGTGGCAGACAAGCCAGAAACCCTTGCGCTTGAAATTGCCGAAGACAACGGCTACGACGAGCCTGAGTTCCTATATGGTCCGGAAGGGCAGATCCGCAGCATCGGGCGTGAGGCACGCTTTGATATCTATTTTCCCGAGAAGCCGAACGGCAAGATGGTGGTGGTATGCCCCGGCGGCGGATATTACTGCCTTGCAACATATCACGAGGGCATGTATGTGGCGGAATGGCTGCTGAAGCGTGGCTATACTGCAGTTGTGGCGAAGCACCGCCTGCCCAACACCCATCACGCAGTACCGCTCACCGACATGCATATAATATTCCGCTATCTGCGCGGGCACCAGCAGGAGTGGGGCATAGACAAGATCGGGGTGATGGGCTTTTCTGCCGGCGGTCACATGGCAGGCTGTGTATCCACACTTTATGTAGATGCGGCCACCCGTCCAGACTTTTCGGTCCTGATTTATCCTGTCCTGACTTTCGGAGAATATACTCACGAAGGCACGCGCATGACACTGCTGGGACGCGAAAGTGTATGCAAGAGCCGTGTGGACGTGCCGTTTGAAGAATGGCTGGAGAACTGCCGCGCATATGATGCCCTGTCGGCCCGTTATACCCTGGAAGACCAGGTTACGGCAGACACACCGCCGGCATTCCTGATGCTTGCCTTCGATGACGACGTGGTGCCTCCGGCAAACAGCATCAATTATTACAAGGCGTTGCTCAGCCATGGAGTGAGTGCCGAGCTTCATATTTTTGAAAACGGTGGACATGGCTTCGGCTTTGCCTCAGAGCAGCAAGGTCAGAACTGGCTGGATGCAGGAGAGCGCGCAGCATTCGAGTCGGCACTTGAAAGGTGGCTGGAAAACCTGTAGAAACGATTATAAACGTTTAAAATTGTTTAAATATGAAAAGATTCATGATTATTGTGGCAGCTCTTGTGCTTGCCCTCAACATGTCTGCAAAAGACAATGCCAAGTATATGCCTAAGAGCGAGCTCCGTCCCGACAAGACAGTATTCCTTTATGTCCCTGAGAAGGCAAATTTGAAAAAGATTGCAAAGGAACTCTCTCCTGTGACTGCAAAGAAACCCGAGACCCTTGCACTTGAAATGGCAGAAAGCAACGGCATCACCGAGCCCGAAGAGATGTTCGACCCCAACGGTGCAACCAAGAACATTTCAGACTATGCACGTTTCGACCTCTATTTCCCCAAGAATCCCAACGGCCAGATGATGGTTGTATGTCCCGGTGGTGGATATGGTTGCGTCTGTGAGTATATTGAAGGCCTGTATGCTGCAGAATGGCTTGTTTCGCAAGGCATCACAGTGGCAGTAGTGAAATACCGCCTTCCCAACGGACATGCATCGATTCCTTTGACTGACGTGCAGGAAGTGTTCAGATACTGCCGCAAACATCAGGGAGAGTGGGGCGTAAGCAAAGTTGGTATCATGGGCTTCTCGGCAGGCGGACACCTTGCGGCCAGCGCATCTGTGCTTTATGACGATGCTGTGACCCGTCCCGACTTCTCAGTCCTGATCTATCCCCTCATTTCACTCCGCGAACCTTTCGGACACGTTTATTCGGGTTCATGCCTGCTCGGCAGCGAAGAGGCTATGAGTGCAGCTGAGTACAAGAGGCTTTCATATAAGTTTGAAGTGCTCAACCATGTTTCGGCAGACACACCTCCCACATATATTGCCCTTGGCTCTGACGATAAAGAGGTGAGCCCTCTGAACAGTGTGGCATACTATCAGAAACTTCTTGAGTTCAAGGTTGCCTCAGAACTTCACATATTCAGCCACGGAACACACGGATTCTCTTTCGAATCTTCGAAATATACCGACAACGACCTGCTTGGCGATGCGCGTGACGACTTCTACAATTCACTTGCACGCTGGCTCAAATCTCTTAAATAATGATTCTTCTCGTTCCTGACAAATTCAAGGGAACATACTCGGCCACCGAAATCGCCGGGATGATAGAAAATGCCATCCGTGAGACCGGCAACACTTCAGAGGAGGTGCTGCAGGTGCCTCTGGCAGATGGCGGCGAAGGTTCCATGGAGGTGGTGCTGCAGTCTGTGCCCGGCGCCCGCGAAGAGTGGGTCGATTCAAAGGATGCACTGATGCGCGACATCTATGTGCCGTTGGTTGTGGCCGGCGACACTGTGTTCATAGAGATGGCTCGCTGCGTGGGGCTCATGATGCTTGACAAGTCTGAGCGCAGCCCCATGAACACCACAACCTACGGCCTGGGCATGATGATGATGGCGGCGTTGGAATTCAACCCGCGCAGGATCATTGTGGGCATTGGCGGCAGCGCCACAAACGACGGAGGCCGCGGAATGGTTGAAGCGGTAGGTCTTGAAAACCTGCATCTCTTTGATAACATCGAGGTCCAGGTGGCATGTGATGTCAAGAACCCGCTTCTCGGCCCGAACGGTGCCACAGCGGTTTTTGCTCCTCAGAAAGGCGCAACCGAAGAGATGCTTCCTGTGCTTGAAAAGAGGATGGAGGAGTGGTGTGTCACTGCCGGTGAATGGCTTCGCTCAGCCGGATACGGACCGCGTGCGGAAGATTTCGCCACAATTCCGGGCGGCGGTGCAGCCGGCGGAGTGGGGGCTGGCCTCTATGCCTTCTTCGGTGCCACGCTGCAGTCTGGCTGGCGCCTTTTCGCCGACCTGGTCTCTCTTGACGAGAAGATCAAGCGCTCGCGCATGGTGATAACGGGCGAGGGGCGTCTTGATGCCTCAAGCCTCAGCGGAAAGCTGGTGAGCGGCCTTGCCACACTATGCAGCCAGTATCACCGCAGGCTGTATGTGGTATGCGGCCAGAACAGACTTGGCAGCGACCCCTCGATCTGTGATGTGGTCACCCTGCTTGGCGGATTCAAGGAAAAGATCAGCGAGTGGTGCCGTACATCGTACCGTGACGGATATCTCCCTTCTGCCGAAGGCGACCTTTTCGGCGGAGTGGGGACATACGGTGTGATTGCGGGATGCGACGAAGCGGGGCGCGGCCCCCTGGCCGGACCTGTATATGCGGCGGCAGTGGTGCTGCCCGAAGGCTTCTACCACCCGTTGCTTAAAGATTCGAAGCAGATGACTGCCGCCCAGCGCGACCTTATGCGCGGCATTATAGAGAAAGAGGCTGTGGCATGGTGCGTGGCAAGCTGCTCTGCTGCCGAGATAGATGAGATGAACATACTTCAGGCTTCTATCACAGCAATGCAGCGGGCGCTTGACGGGCTTGAGACAAAGCTTGACCTGGTGCTTGTGGATGGCAACCGCTTCCGCAAGTATGTAGACCCTTCAGGTTCCGAAATCCCTTACAAATGCATTGTGAAAGGCGACGACAAGGTGCCCGAGATATCGGCCGCCTCAATCCTTGCCAAGACATACCGTGACGAATACATGACAAAGATAGCCGCAGACTACCCGATGTACGGGTGGGAGCGGAACATGGGATATCCCACCGAAGAACACCGCGAGGCCATCAAGCAACACGGCCTCTGCGAGCACCACAGACGTAGCTTTTCGGTAAAAATCCACGAATCTGACACAAGTCACTAAAATTTTTTGAAAATTTTTGCCGCAAGGCTGCTACTTTTCAAAAAAGTTTATATCTTTGCGGTCCCGTTCGAGATAATCGAGATGTGGAAATCGGGATGTGGCGCAGTTGGCTAGCGCACCACGTTAGGGACGTGGGGGTCGCTCGTTCGAGTCGAGTCATCCCGACATACAGAGGACAGTTTTAACGCTGTCCTCTTTTTTTTGTGCCTGCTGCTTGCCAACGTCATCTGGATTCAAGACCATCACGCAGCTCGTGGCGGGGGGACCGTTCGCGTATTACGGCATATTCGTGAACACTCCCCCGCAAACAGCCCCGGAAACAGTCAGAAGCAAGCGGACCGTTCACGAATAACGCAATTATAGTGAACACAACCCGGCA
>JAGHVP010000135.1 GCA_018064305.1 Candidatus Equibacterium intestinale
TGATTATTAATGCGTTGATGGTTTAGCAGGGACGACTAATTATGAACACAATACGGCATAAATATTGAAGCCGCAAGGACTTCTGTCAAAACAAGAAAACATAGAAAAGACATATCGAAACGAGCAATTTCAAAACCACAATAAAGTCTATAACCGACATGCCCGACCAGACAGATTTCGCCGGTGCGCGCGAAGCGATACGGAAAGGCATTTCTTTCAAAGGCGCAAATGTCTTCATCCTGGCATGTGCAACAATAATTGCATCTCTGGGGCTGAATGTCAATTCTATCCCTGTGATAATCGGCGCGATGCTGATTTCTCCGGTAATGGGGCCGATAATAGGTTTCGGATTCGGGCTTGGGACCAGGGACAACAGGCTGGTGAAGGATTCTCTCTTCAACTTCGGCGTGATGGTGGTCATCAGCATCGTTGTTTCGTCGTTGTTCTTCATTATCAGCCCGTTGAATCCTGAAAAGCCCACAGAACTGCTGGCACGCACAACACCCACAATCTACGATGTCCTGATTGCCTTCTTCGGCGGTTTTGCAGGCATACTTGAGATTTCCAGGAAGGAAAAGGTAACAGTGATGCCTGGTGTGGCAATCGCCACCGCACTGATGCCTCCCCTCTGCACGGTCGGCTACGGTATCTCGCTTATGAACTGGCACTACATCTTCGGCGCCCTGTACCTTTTCGTGATAAACAGCATCTTCATTGCCCTTGCCACCTATATCACAGTCAAATACCTGCACTATCCTATGGTTGAGGAGAGTGACGGCAGCAAAGGCAGGCTCACACGCAATGCAGCCGCGCTGATACTGGTGGCTATTATCGTCCCCAGTGTGTTCTCTGCCGTCAACATAGTCAAAGACAGCAATTTCAGCATAAAAGCCAAGAAGATAGTGGAATCAAACAGGTCTGTCGGTCAGGGATTCATATACGACTACAAGATTGACAACAGCCAGAAACTGCCAGTACTCACATTGTTCATGGCCGGCAGGGCTCTTTCTGCCGAAGAAAAGGAAGTGGTTTATGCCTCTGCCGAAAACGCAGGCATACCAAGGTCGCAGATAGTTTTCCATGACAATGCCACCCGCAGTCAGGAAACTCAGGACGGATATGAAATAATTGGCGACATCTACAAGCAGACCGGCAGGCAGATACAGGCATTGAACGACAGCATTGCCAATCTCAACACTGAAATCGGCATTCTCCGGTCCAAAGTTCTGCCGACACGGCAGATACTGCTTGAGATGAATGCCCAGTATCAGTTCATCACCGGCCTCACACTGGCAGGCGGTGAAATGGCGGCAGTTGATGAAGAAAGTACCGGCGACAATGTCGTAGTGCTGGTTGAATCAACCCGGAGCATTGATGAAGAGACAGAAGCCAGACTTGAAAGATGGCTGAAGGCAAGGCTTGGCAGAGACACACTCAGTATGAAAATAACTGTCGTCCCAGACAAGAATTAAGGATGGCGGGCAGCTGCGGGATCAAAGAACCGACTCGAGTGCCTGGAGGTCTGCATCGGTGGTGGCCCAGCTTGTCACGAAACGGCAGATGGTGTTGCCGCAGCCGTCGTGCCCCCATTCATCGAAGATGATGTTTTCAAGGAGATGGCCGAGCCTGCTTTCCGGCACAAGCACGAACTGCTGGTTGGTTTTCGACTCGTATGCTATCTCATACCCCTTCGCCACAAAAATGTCGCGCATCTTGTACGCCATCTCATTTGCATGCCGGGCAATCTTGAAATAGAGTCCGTCGGTGAATAGAGTGTCGAACTGGATGCCTGCCAGACGCCCCTTTGCAAGAAGAGCCCCCTGCTGCTTGATACGGCTGAAGAAATGCTTCGGAGCATTGCCATGCGTGAAGACCACCGCCTCGCCGCATATCGCCCCCACCTTGGTTCCGCCGATGCAGAACACATCACAATGACCCGAAAGCCACGGCAGGGCAATCTCCGACCCGTCGGCAGTGATGCCATATCCCAGCCTTGCACCGTCTACATACAGCACAAGGTCGTTATCCCTGCACACATCGTAGATTGCAGAAATCTCTTCACGGGTGTACAGGGCACCGAGCTCTGTTGGGAAAGTGATATACACCATACCGGGAATCACACAATGCTCATAGTTGCTGTCGGCAAAGAACTCGTCCAGCCAGCTGCCGAGCGAGGCTGCAGACAACTTTCCACCTTCAGCAGCGGGCAGTGCAACCACCTTGTGGCCGTTGCGCTCCACAGCACCGGCCTCATGGGTGTTTATATGACCGCTATCCACGGCTATGACACCTTGGAAAGAGTCTATTACTGAATTGATTACAGTGGTATTTGTCTGAGTGCCGCCAACAAGGAAGAACACCTCGGCATCGGGATTGTCACAAGCCTGGCGGATGCGGTCCACGGCACTTGCCGACCAGCGGTCGGCACCGTATGTCAGAGAAATCTCCCCATTAGTAATTGGGTAGGAGGTAAATGCTAATCATAAAAGGTATTTGCCTCCTACTTTTGCATTTACCGACATCCCACACCACCGTACGTGCCGTTCGGCATACGGCGGTTTCGCGCTTTCTCATCCTACGATGTGTGGCAAGTTGTTTTCAGCCATCCCTTGGACTAACAT
>JAGHVP010000224.1 GCA_018064305.1 Candidatus Equibacterium intestinale
ATACAGACGACCGCGTGCAGGCCATGGCTGTAGTATGCGGATTCGCCGAGCCCGACAAATATCCTGCAATCAGCGCAATCCTTCACGACAAGTCTTATGCAAGTTCATACATGGAGAAATATGTGATGGATGCGCTCTTCAAGATGGGAGAACCTGAATATGCAGTAGAACGTGTGCAGCGGAAATACGGTCCGATGGTATATCATCCAGACCATACAACGCTCTTTGAAGGATGGCTTGTCGGCTCGGGTATATATGGCGGTGGATCTACCAACCATGCATGGAGCGGCGGTCCGCTTATCTCGATGTGCCAGCTTATACTTGGAGTCAATCCTGTGTCTGCAGGCTGGAAGACATTCACAGTGGCTCCGAATCCGGAGAGCATCAAAGAAGTTGATCTGGTGATACCTTCTGCGGCAGGAAACATTGCCTATTCGTACAGTGATACCGACAGCGTATTTACACTGCGGCTCTCCGTGCCTTCAGGGGCAGAAGCGCATGTGACAATGCCCTACAGCGGTGAGCAGAGCATTCTGAAAGCTGGCGAACACACCCTTGTTGCCAATAAAAATAATTAACAGGATTATTTTTCGTAACGCAGTTCACCGCCCACTATGGTCTTGTGAACATTGAAATCGTTGTCAATCATTGCAATATCTGCGAGATAGCCTGTTTCAAGACGCCCCAGATTATTCAGCCCAAGGCTGTAGGAAGCAGTAAGTGAGCTGGCTTTGAGTGCGTCGCAAAGCGGCAGTCCGGTTATTTCAACAATGTTTCTGAGGGCTGTGTTGATCTGCAGTATACTGCCGGCAAGGGCACCGTTGCTGGCCAGTCTGGCGGCACCGTTGCTTACGATGACATCAAGTCCACCCAGTGTGTAGGGGCCGTCAGGCATGCCTGCAGCCCGCATGGCATCGGTGATGAGTATCATGTGGTCAATCCCTTTTACTTTGAATGCCAGCTGAATCATGTTGGCTGATGTGTGAATCTTGTCGCAAATCATTTCTGCATAGACAGTGTCATGCAGCAGACCTGCTCCTACCAGCCCGATGTCCCTGTGGTGTATGGGAGACATCTGGTTGCAGAAATGTGTGAGGTTGCGGAGCCCTTTCGCATAGCAGCGCGCAAATTCATTGTATTTGGCTGCACTGTGTGCCGCTGAAGGGGTTATGCCTTTTGCAAGGAGCGAAGTGACGAAAGCGTCACCGCAGGGGAGTTCTGGTGCGAACGATACTTTCTTTATTGGGAAGATGCGTGTGAGACGATCTACCATTCCTATGTCAGGCATACGGACATAATTCGGATTCTGTGCTCCAACTTCGCTAGGGTTGATGAAAGGACCTTCAAGGTGGACCGCAGGCATCCTGCATCCTTTGCCGTTGTATTTTGAGATGGCGCTGAGCGCATCTGACAGTGCTTCCTCGCTGAGGGTGAGTGTGGTGGGAAGGACGGTGGTTACGCCTTCTTCGAGTTTGTGTTCTCCTATGGTATTGACTCCGTCTGCGTTGCCGTCGGCGAAATCGCAGTTGTTGCGTCCGTGACAGTGGATGTCAATAAATCCCGGTACGGCTGTAAGTCCTTGTCCGTCAATGATATGGTCTGCTGATGGAAGAGATTCACCCTGAGTGATGATACTATGGATATGGTTGTCTTCAATGAAAAGGCTCCCGTTCTTGATTTCGAATCCGGGAGATGCGATGTTGCAGTTTTTGATGAGAGTGCGCATACTCTATGCTGTCTGTTAATGTGTATAGTTGACAGCAAAAGTACAAATAATATCAATGCCCGTCACTCTCTGACGCGTTTTTTATTTGTCAGAATCGGAAACCTGCGTGAAGTGCAAGGGATGGAAGAAGCCAGGAATATGTCTTGGATGTGGCAGTGCCGGTATAACCTGAGTCGTCAGGCGCAGTCAGACAGGTGATGTCGTGACGGTCGAATATGCATTTCTGGAAATTGGGACCCACTGCCAGATACCAGCTGCGGCTCTTATCGGCACCGCGCTGCTTGAAGTTTATACCGAACGAGGGCTCGACATACATGCCGCCCTTGCGGGTGGTCTTGTCAAAAAGTTTCTGGTCTGCGTCGAAGCGGAATACGGCGAATTCATATCCGACATCCGCACGTACGAAAAATGAGTTTGTGCGTCCTTTGCTGAGATAGTACTGCAAAGAACCGTAAACAGGAACAAAGAAATTGTTTGCCTCACGCTCTCTGTCGAAAGATGCAGAACCGTCGGTGGCATTCACCCTCACGAACTTTGTGAGGTAGGATGTCATCTCCATTCCGCTGCCGACACCCACGAACAGACCGCCTCCCCAGGGGATACGGTACCCGTTGAGGATGTTGATGCCGTAGTAGTTGTTGCTGGTACGGCAGAGTCCCTGTGAACCTATAAGTTCGAACGAGAGCTCATAGCCCTGTGCGTAAGATGCAAGGGAAAACGATATCAGAACAAGCAGTGAGGCAAATAATTTCTTCATTTCAGTGCGGTTTAAGCCGCAAATATAATAATTTATTTCTTCAGGCTGTCGCGGATCTCGCGGAGAAGAAGGATATCTTCAGGTGTGGCAGGTTCGGGTTCAGGCTCTGCGGGAGCTTCCTCTTTCTTCTTGAGGTCGGAGAGTTTGTTGATGCCCTTGACAACGAGGAAGATGCACCATGCGATGATGAGGAAGTCCAGAATAACCTGGATGAAGTTGCCGTATGTCACTGCAACCTCGGCCTTGTCACCAACAGCCTCGCTGAGCACCCATTTCCAGCTTGTGAAGTCGACACCACCAACAAGTTTGCCGATGAGGGGCATGATGATGTCTGATACAAGTGATGAAACGATCTTGCCGAATGCACCGCCGATAACAACACCGACAGCCATGTCAATTACATTACCTTTGATTGCGAATTCCTTGAATTCGTTGAGAAATTTACCCATAGTTTTTATGCTTTGTTAATTGTTATTTGTAGATTGGACCGAAGTTCTGGCATGCGCGGAAGTCTGCACCTTCCTGATCCATTCCGAATGAATTCCATACTGCGGGACGGAATACCTTCTCTTCGGGTACGTTGTGCATGCATACGGGGATGCGGAGCATAGAGCAGAGTGTGATTACATCTGCGCCGATATGTCCGTAGGCGATTGCACCGTGGTTTGCACCCCAGTAGTTCATCACTGAATATACGTCCTTGATGTTGTTGATCTTTTCGTTTGTGCGGGGAACGAACCATGTTGTAGGCCATGTGGGGTCTGTACGCTCGTCGAGAATCTTGTGAGCCTTGGGGTCAAGCTCCACAGACCATCCCTCTACAAGCTGCATCACGGGGCCGAGACCCTTCACGATGTTGAGACGCATCATAGTCATAGGCATGCCGCCCTTTGTGAGGAAGTTGCTTGAGAATCCGCCGCCACGGAAGTAGTCGCGGTCTGCAGGTGCCCAGTTGGTGGCTTTCAGGCAGGCTTCTACGTCTTTCTCTGTCATTTCCCAGGGAGCCTTCATGGTAGGATTGCCGTTCTCGTCGCACATTGCACCTGTTGCGTCGAGTGTGGTTGCACCTGAGTTGATGAGGTGGATGAATCCGCCTGCTGCGCGTCCTTCAGGAGTCCAGCCGGTAACTCTCTTGACTGCTTCGGGGCTCCAGTATGTACGTACGTCTGAGAACATCACTCCCTTGCCGGTAAGCAGGTGTCCGAACAGCATCGACATACCGTTGAGGTGGTCGTTCTCTGTAGCCATGATCATTGCCTCGCGGATACCGTTCCAGTCGAATGAGGTGCAGAGCATTGCCTCGGGGAAGTCGAAGTTTGGCTTGTAGTCTGTCCACTGGCGCTGTCCCTGAACACCGGCAGCGATTGCGTTGTGTCCGAGAGATTCTTCCTTGTATCCCATTTCAAGAAGCTTGGGGTTGCCCTTCATGAGGTCACGCATGATCATCATGCATTTCACTGTGAACTCCCAGTCTTCGTCTTTCTCTGCGCGTGTCTTGCCTTTACCCTTACCGTTGAATGTGGTCATAGGTGTGCCGGGCATTACCTCGCGGTCTTCGTTGCGGTCGCGTGCTTCCTGGGTCTTGCAGTATTTCTCTACCCATGCCATAGCCTTCTTGAACTCGTCGTGGTCATAGATGCCGTAGTCCACACGGCGGAGGATTTCAACGAGAGAGATGTATTCGGTGCGCATGCCGAGATAGTCCTGGAGGAAGTCGGCGTTTACCATAGAACCTGCGATACCCATGCAGGTGTTGCCCATGGCAAGGTAGCTCTTACCCCTCATTGTGGCAACAGCCTGAGCGGCGCGTGCCCAGCGCAGGATTTTCTCCTGTGCGTCTTCGGGGATGTCGTTGTCTTCGAGGTCCTGTACATCGTGACCATAGATTCCGAATGCGGGAATGCCTTTCTGTGCGTGTGCTGCAAGGACAGCTGCAAGATAAACGGCACCGGGACGGTTTGTACAGTTGAATCCCCACACAGCCTTGGGATAGGTGGGATTCATATCCATTGTCTCTGATCCATAGCACCAGCAGGCAGTGACTGTGATGGTGGAGCCTACACCTTCATGTTCGAATTTCTCGGCGCAGGCGGCACTTTCCGCAACGCGGCCGATCGTGCCGTCGGCAATTACGCACTGTACGGGTGAACCGTCACCATTCTTGACATTAGATTCAATGAGTTTCTTGACCTCATTGGCCAGCAGCATGGTCTTTTCTTCAAGACTTTCACGGATACCGCCCTGACGGCCGTCAATGACCGGGCGGATACCGATTTTCGGATAATTCTTTGCCATATTATGTATAATTAAATCGTTTAAGCAAAACAATAATTGTACAAATATGAAAAAAAAATCCTATAATATCAAGACGCAAGCAATGTTTTGTACATAACTAGACAGATCCAGGCGTCTGTTGCTGCATAAAGCTGCTGAGGGAAAGATAGTTGTGAGGCTTCCCAATTTGAGCATTGCTGCGCCTTGGAAACCTTTCTGCCAAGGATGATTGCGGAAAGCTTCTTCACACTCTTGTCCTTGATGCCGTAACGTTCGGCAAACTGCTGCAGGTCCATGAACCTGGCGGCCTCGAAATCGTTGTAATACTGAAGCCCGCGGATATCGTCGTACACTGCTGCACCTATCTTTGTGATGCTGCGGCTTGCCAGGATATCTGCAAGAGGCTGCGGGATGCCCAGTGTGTGAAGTCTGAAGAGATATGATGTGGTTTCGCTGGAAAGCTGCAGAAGCGCCGTCTTGCACCTTGGTGCGTGGGGCTGGAAGATGGGTTTTGTCTCTGTGTCGAACCCGATCATGCGCTGGGATGCCAGATCCGCCACGGCGGCGTCGAACTCCGGACCTTCGTGGGTGATTATCTTTATCTCCCCCGGAAAGGAGATAAGCTCCATGCTCTCTATTTCTTCTGGTGTTACGCTTTCTTTATATGTCATAAGGCAGGTCTGTGTAGTGGACCACTTGCTGATCGGTGATGCGTAGTGCAAGGTTGCCGTCGGTACGCAGTGTACGGTAGCATTCGATTGCCGCATATTCAGTAGGGTCTATGAAAAGCACATCCTCCATAATAACATTCCTGTAAGGATATGTGCCGCGTATTCTTTTTGAACGGTAACTCCGTATGATGCCCGAAAACAGCGCCTCGACATCGTCGGTGAGGGAATTCTCCACTATCACGGCGCTTATGGGGGTGTTGTTCCCAGATGCGTAGTGCTCTTCTATCATGGAGATGAAGGCTTCGTCAAGCATCCTGACGTCTGTTGAATCGGCAGCTCCTACGGCCTTGCTTACAAACGGAATAGTGCCGGTTATTCCGGCTTCCGCAGAGAGTTCGCCCAGCATTGCAGGGTAGACACCGCTCTCGATGGTACTCTCCTCGGCCAGCAGACCTACGGAGAAGTGGCTGATGTGCTGCTCTTTCATTCTGCCGAGCAACCCTTTCACGCCTTCCTCCACAACACCTAAAATCTTCACTCCGGTGCCGCTCAGCTCAAGCATCTGCCTGATGTCGTCCAGCCCGGTGGCACGTGTGATGTTGCCTGATGCAATTATTATCTTGGCCCTCTCTTTCTCTCCCTGGGCGCATTTGTCTCCCACGAGGAAAAGAGTGTTCTTTATCGCGGCCTCGCGTATGTCTATCATGCCGTTGGCGTCTGAAACGCTGTCGGCATTGCTGAGCGCATTGTAGTAGATGAAGTGCTCTCCGGCAAAGTCGCGGATAAGGTCTGATTCTGCGCTGCCGGTGATATTGTCGAACTTGTCGAGGGTTATGATGTCTTCAAGGGCTGCCATGCCGCCCATGTTGAGGTCGAAGATGCCTATGGGCAGGTCGGAAAGGTTCGAGGGATACTCGTCGAACCTGGCGTAATAGCTGGATGTGGTGTCGTAGAGGGCGGCGTTCACAAGCATGTTGCGCACCTCCACGGGCTGATAGCTCTCATTCCTGCAGCAGACGAATGCCGGCAGGAACAAAACCGCAGCCATTATTTTCCCGAACCCTTTCATGTGAGGCTATTTGCTGTATGTGAACTTGCCGTAGGGTGTCTCAAGCTCCACCTGTGCTGATGTGCAGGGCTCCACACGTCCGATCACCTGTGCATCCACTCCGTATTTACGGCTTATGGCAACGATGTCGTCGGCAATGGCTGCAGGAACATAAATCTCCATACGGTGCCCCATGTTGAACACTTTGTACATCTCGCTCCAGGGCGTGCCGGACTCCTGCTGGATGGTGCGGAACAGCGGAGGAGTGGGGAAGAGGTTGTCCTTCACCACTTTGAGATTCTCTACAAAACCGAGCACCTTGGTCTGTGCACCGCCAGAGCAGTGTACCATACCGTGAATCTGAGGACGGAACTTCTGCAGCACTTCCTTGATGACAGGTGCGTAGGTACGGGTGGGTGAGAGCACAAGCTTGCCGTAGGTCATGCCGGTTTCAGGCTCGACCTCGTCAAGCCTGCGGCTGCCTGAATATACGAATTCGCTGCTGATGGA
>JAGHVP010000168.1 GCA_018064305.1 Candidatus Equibacterium intestinale
GTTGCCGTGCGGCCCGTCATACATCTGGAACTGGTTGTATTCACGTATCTTCCTGGCATTCGGCATGTTGTATGAATATGCAACAGCGGTGACGTTCCAGACAGAGCGCCCGCCTGTGTATGTGAAGTCGGCTCCTGCCACATACTCCCGCATGGCATCCTTCTTAGCCTTTTCAGACTCCGTGCGGTGATAGCCCGTTGTGACAATTGAAGTATAGCCGGCTGCACCCACGTTTGCATCCACTCCGTTGGCAGAGACAAAGGTGGTGACTGCGCAGCCGCCCTTCCGGTAAGTGCAGGCCGCGCCGCGGAAGAAATCATTTTCGTCGGCCGTGTGGTTGCATGTCACGCCCCTGCTGCGGCGGAGCAGCGATGCCGGCGCGCCGAGCCCCGAAAAAGAGAACCCTTTCCACACGGCAAGTCCCTGCCCGAAACCTGCCAGATAGTCGCCCGCCACAAACTGCCAGCGCCCCTTTTCCAACCGCAGCGACCCGCTGAGATGGTCTGTGAAAAGCCTCTCGCCAGCGTCACTCTCAGCCAGCAGGCACACCTCACCGAAGCCACCCTTCACAATAAGCCGGTTGTACTGCGCAAATCCGCCGCCCTCCTGCCCGAACTTGTACCTTGTGCGGAAATCGTGCTGGATTCCGGGCTGCTGCACGGCCCCCGCACCTATGACGATGAAAGGCTGCAGCGCTGCCACCTTCTCTGCCGAGAAGCCGTCTACCAGTGCCAGTTCGGCCGCAGACAGTATGCTGCCGTATTCGGTACGGTAGTCGAGCAGGCTTGCTGTCTGGAACGGGGTGAAAAGGCCGCTGCGCTCAAGCTCGGCACGCGATGCGCTGTTGATGTCAAGCCCGCGGCCGCCTGCGGGAAGCTGCTGCAGATAATCTTCTATCTGCGCTTCCGACGCGCCGTCTTCAGCCATCTGCTGTACAATAGATTCATAGTCGGGCTGTGCAGCCGCATCAAAACAAAAAAGGACTGCCGCGCACAGGGCAATCCAGAAAACTTTCTTCTCCATAATATCTCCCGCCTCACGCTTTATTGGTGCAAATATAGTATATTTGGCCGCGCAAACAACAGCATTGCCATGATTTTCATTTTCGACAAGATTCTCGAACCATACTTCAACCTCGCAGAAGAGGAATACCTGCTCAAACACTTCAGCGAGCCTGTCTTCAGGCTGTGGCGCAACAGTGCCTGCGTGATTATCGGAAAATATCAGAACGCCTACAGCGAAATCAACGTCGACTATGTGCGCGAGCATGGGATCAAGGTGGTGAGGCGCCTCACAGGAGGCGGAGCGGTGTTCCACGATCCGGGCAATGTCAATTTCACATTCATCGATGCCAGGAACAACAACGAAGACACATCGGAAATGTTCCGGCGCTTCACGGCCCCGGTTGTAAGTGCGCTCCAGGCTCTGGGAGTCGACGCACATCTGAGCGGGCGCAACGACCTGCTCATAGGCGACCGCAAGTTCTCAGGCAACGCCCTGTGCGTAGACCGCAACCGCGTGCTGCAGCATGGCACCCTGCTGTTCAACTCATCCATGGCCGACCTGGGAGCGGCGCTGAAAAACCGCGCCATCAAATACAGCGACAAGGCCGTCAAGTCGAATGTGAGCCGCGTCACCAACATCAGCGAACATCTGAAAAAGCCCATGACTGTAGAAGAGTTCATGGCGTATCTCGGTGATTTCGTGGCAAAAGACTGCAAGCTTTATGAATTCACTGCAGAAGACATAGCAGCCATCGAGAAGCTTCGCGACGAGAAATATTCACAGCAGAGCTGGAACTTCGGGTCATCGCCCAGATATTCATTCAGCAACGCCGCCAAGCTCAGCTGCGGCGTGGTTGAGCTCTCGTTCTCTGTGGAGAAAGGCATCATCAACCAGATCCACATTGCAGGTGACTATTTCTTCACACGCCCCACAGAGGAGTTCTGCGAAAAGATGGTGGGCTGCCAGCACGACAGAAAAGCAATCGCCGGGCGGATCTCGGAGATTGCACCCGGCGATTATTTCGCTAACGTCAGCTGCAGCGAGCTGACCGATCTGTTTTTCTAATTGATTCTATTTGAACCTTTTCTCCTTAACTGAAACCAGTTTTTCCTTAAGGATGCCTACGCATTCTGTGATAGCTGTTTCGAAGGTGTCCGCATTTTTCTCAACAAACACTTCACTGCCCGGGATGGCTACGCGTATCTGCACGTTCTTGTTCTCGGGGTCAGGAAGCAATGATAGAGAAACCTCGCAATCTCCCACACCGTCGTAGAATTTTTCCACTTTGCTGACTTTCTTCTCAATGTAGTCGAGCAACTTCTGATCTGCGTCAAACTTGATTGACTGAACTTTGATTTCCATATTACCTCCGTTTTTTTGCTCTTGGATGAGCGGTTAAATATGTGTTTTTTAGCTCTTCAAAAGAGTTGTGCGTATAAACCTGCGTGGCTGCGAGCGACGAATGGCCGAGCAGCTGCTTGATGCTGTCTATGTCGGCCCCGTTGTTAAGCAGCAGGGTGGCGAGGGTGTGCCGCAGCACGTGCGGGCTTTTGCGCCCGGTGAAACCTTCCACCCCTTTCAGTGCCTTGCCGACCGTGTTGTTGACGAATGCCGGGTAAAGCGGCGCGCCCTTGTCGGTCAGAAAGAACTTTTCCTGCGGGTTTTCAACGAACTCTTCGTTTAATCTTTTCAAATATAATACAATCTCTTCACAAATCCTATCAGGAACAGGAATTTCTCTTGTCTTGTCTCCTTTTCCCACAACCCTGAACACTTTCCGGGAGCGGTCGAAGTCTCCAATTTTCAAGCCACAAAGCTCGGCACGGCGCATTCCTGTGGTATACAGCACCAAAATCATCATGCGTGTGCGGCACTGCGCGAAGGTTTCCTTTCCATCAGGATTCTCTTCCTGCAGTCCGTCAAAGAAACCGTCCATGCTGGCCTGGGTGTAGAATTCGGGCAGCGGGCGGTCTTCCTTCGGGCGGTAGACTTTCTTCACCGGATTCGAATCCAGCCCGCCGTTCCGCACCAGATAATTGCAGAAACTGCTTATGGCAGAAAGCTTGAGGTTCATAGTGCGGGGGCTTTTCCCATTTTCCAGCCCGTTGGCCACAAACCCCCTGATAAGCTGGGGCTGCAGCGCCTCAACGATCTGGCTGTCAGACAGATCCTTTGACTGCAGACCGTTGTGGACATATCCGCAAAGCTCCTCCAGCGCATCGCTGTAGAGCTGCACGGTGCGTGGCGAATACCGCCTCTGGCTGCGGATATATTCCAGAAATCTATCTATCATAAAACCAAATATATAAAAAATTTGCTGAACAGAAAAACTTGACTACATTTGCAGTCCCAAATAAAAAGGAGGTGTAGCAATTATGATTATCGTACAGGTTAAAGAAGGTGAAAATATCGAGAGAGCATTGAAGAAATTCAAACGCAAATTCGAAAAAACAGGTGTCGTACGTGAGCTCCGCGGTCGCCGCGAGTTCAGAAAACCCTCTGTCATCCGCAGAGAGCAGAAGAACAAAGCCATTTATGTTCAGCAATTGCGCCTCAACGAGGAATAATTAGAAACATACTTCACTTATCATAAGAATGCCCGGTCTGGTTCAGATCGGGCATTTTCTTTATGTCACTG
The DNA here is from genome assembly GCA_018064305.1 of Candidatus Equibacterium intestinale. Lineage (GTDB taxonomy): Bacteria > Bacteroidota > Bacteroidia > Bacteroidales > UBA932 > Equibacterium > Equibacterium intestinale. The sequence continues at coordinate 3,644 of JAGHVP010000168.1, forward strand.
ATTGAGGAACTTATACGTTCAAGGCAGAATGTCCTGAGCGGCGGACTTGCCGGTTTTTGCTGCAATCTTGCTGACAGAGACATGGTTCTGCGGCAAAAACTGCCATCCTTGCTGCAGTTTGACTGTTCCGGGCACGATTCTGCAGCGTTTTCGCTATTTTTGCCGCTGGTTGACTGTTCTCGGACCGGTTCTGCGGCAAAAACTGCCATCCTTGCTGCAGTTTTGCGCCAACTGACTCATCTTCTGTCTTCGTGAGAGCGTTGCCCTCAAATCGCCCCGATTTGATACCCTCAAACGGGGCGATTATTCCCTCAAACTGCCCAGATGCCATTATCTGACAGCAATTGATGATGGCATTTCTGCCGCACTTTTCGTGGCAACGGGCAAGTTTCATTTCAGCGGCAATAACCGCTATTCTTGCTGCAGTTTGACTGCTCCGACCCCGGTTCTGCGGCATATTTGACGTGTGTATCCAAGTGTATTCACGTTTTTGCTTCTAGCGGTGGTACTTTGGGGTACCGCTAGAACAAAATCTTACGCTGGCAGCAATCGTGGTGACATTTCTGCCGCACT
>JAGHVP010000211.1 GCA_018064305.1 Candidatus Equibacterium intestinale
CCTCATACACAGACAGATAATGCTTGATTCCCTTGAACATGTTGTCGCACGAAATCTCGCATCCCGGGAACATGTTCTTGTATTTGCTCTCTACCAGATAAGTGACCTTGCGCGAGCCTGCAACTCCGCCTGCGGCAATGAGTGAGTCGCAGATGGCGTTGTAGTCGGCGGTCACATCCAGAGTCTTCTTAAGAAACCAGATGCTGGCTCCGGGAAGAGGCATCTCCTGCTCCCGCGTCTTTGCCCAGAAGCCGTCTTCCAGATAGTTGTGCTCTGGAGTGCTGAGGGCATGCACGAAACTGTATGCGCAGTGGTGGTTAGTAATCATAAGGCCGTCGTGCGATATTACACTGCCCGAGCAGCTGAACTCCAGGCTCACCACAGAGTTGCAAACCGCACCGGGACCGCCGTAGATCTGGCTTGCATCAAGCTGCAGACCCGCCGCCTGCATCTTGCCAAGCAGCTGGCTGTCAATATTATGCACCATCCACATGCCTTCATCGGCAAAACAGTTGATTGCCACGAGAATGGCAAATACAAGGGAGAGAGATTTTTTCATTTCGAGTTAGAAGATAAAGCCTATCGTGAGACTTGAGCAACCGCGTTTCTGAAGTGTCACCGAACTGGGATCGGTGCAGTCTGTTACGCTGCCTGCCCAGCCTCCGGCATTGATTACACCATAGATCGTGGCCTTTTCAAGCTGGCGGCTGAGCCTGAGCTTCAGCCCCGCTGAAAGCACGTCGGCTGTGAGATAACCATATTCCTGCCGCAAGGCCGAAGTGAGGACGAATTCCTTTGTGCCTGAAGAGGTTATGGAGATATGACCTTCATCTTCATTCACAGTGTCGAACATTGTGCCGTCGGGCGATGTGGTATATGCGGCAGAAGGGGTTATCTCGATATTTAAGTTGTTGAAATAAAGATACTTGGTGAATGAAAGGCTGGCCGAAAGGGTGCGGTAGTCCTGGCAGAAGCGCTGTGGATACTCTGTGTAAGCCCTTTCTCTGTCTGACATGCCGAATCCTGCGGTAGCCCCCCAGCTGATGCTGGTGAGCGACTCGGCCTGACGGAATGTATAGGAGGCGTCAAGGTTGCTGTACCTGTCTGAATAGCAGTTGTAACGTGCATAATCTACCCACTGCCTTACCATAGATGCCGGGTCAAGCTCCTGGCGCTGCAGGTATTTGTATCCGGCGCCCTTTTCGTTGCTGTATGATGCACTCAGGCGGTGCTTGAGCCCGAACTGCAGCGAGGTCGAACCGTTGAGCAGCAGCGACTCGTAGTCGCCTGCCTTGAAATTGTTATATTTGGTCTCGCCCTGCTTGTCGTTGGAGCGGTCCATGTCGAACTGGGCTGTCCACACCAGGTTGCCGGTGTTGTACTGCAGTGCGGCGCCTGCCAGATATGAGGCGGTCTGTTTGTAGCGTTTCGAGCGAGTAGATTCGCTGTCTGAATATCCCTGTGCGTTGCAGGTCCAGAGACCGCTTATCTCAAATATGTATTTTTCTGTAGACGAGTCGATCTGCTTGTACTCGATAAGTTCGGTGCGGCGGCGGATACCTGCTGTCACTCCGGCTGTGAACGGGCCTGCGGTGTATGAGAGGGCGGGCCTGAACTCGAAGTTCATGAGTGTGTTGAGGTTGCGCAGGTCTTTCTTCTTAGCCATCATACCGGCGGTGTAGCGCAGGTCGGTGGCAATGGTGAATTTTTCGCCCAGCGGAAGGGCAGCTGCGGCCTGCAGGCGGTAAAACTCGTCAGAGGCGTTGCCGGGGATGGTGTCGGTAAGCATGAAAGGCGAGCGTGCGGGCTCGTTCAGCCCAAGCAGCCTTGCCTGCCTCATCCATGTGTAGTCATATCCGAAACTGCCGGAAAGATACAGTTTGCCGAGGCGGGTGTAAGACTTGACGTCTAAGACAGCATCGGTGCTGCTCTTCGGGTCGTATGCGTTCCTGAAGCTGCCTGCCTTGTGAAGCACTCCCGCATTGAGGTCGGTGAAAGAGCCGCCCAGAGTGGTGAGCAGCGTGTCGCTCAGCCGCATGAACGCGGCATTGCTGCTCTGCAGCAGAGGGTTCTGCCATTCCATCTTCTCAAAGGTATAGTCCCCCTTGCTCTGGCCGGAAAGGGCGGCGGAGCAGCACATCAGCAAAACTATGATATTGATCTTAAGTGCTTTCATAAGGGGTTATCTGTTGAAATGTGGGTTGGGGGCGACATCGGTGATGAAGTCTTCGGCCGAGTTGTTGGTGTCTTTGTATTTCATGACACCGCCGGCCATGCCTTTTTCGCGGCGGGTGATGACCTTGCCGGAATAGTGGGCCGACTCCATATATATATATGATGCATCCACGCTTGTGGGGAGCCTCTTCACCGATTTCTGAGGTGTGTCGGCGCACTCTATGCCGTCTACAATCCAGTCTTTTGCAATATGCCAGTATTTTGTGCCCGATGTCTTGCCTATTTCGTATCTCTCCCAGAGTGAAGGGTCGGCCAGATATGCCGCCACACCATGTTCGGGGCGGAACACTGCCACTGCGGGGCTGTGGATGGAGAGGGTCCATGCGGTGCCCTGTGCGGCGATGATCCTGGTGAGGGCGGGGATGCCGGCTGCAATCTCGTGCTTGCTCAGCAGCGGGTCGTAGAAACCGAAGTCGGCGCGCGACATGTCAAGGCGCGATGTGGCGCGGTTGGTGTGGTCCACAGCGCAGAATGCCAGCACACACGACTGGCCGGGCTCTATGGGATACTGGGTGCCGTTGCCCGGAATCATCCAGCACATGCCTGCGATAGGGATGGTGTCGCGGCCTGCCCAGGGGTTGTTGCCCGATGTTGAGTTGTGGGGATATATTGTGCAGACGCACAGCGAGTCGAGATACTCGCGCACTGCGCCGTTGTTGTACAGCTCGATGTAGCGGTCGTTTGTGTAGTTGGCACCTTCCGGGGTCGACGAGCCGTGGTAGTACAATTCGCGGATTATGATAGAGGCGGGCTTGGCGATGTTGAGTGTGAGGTCAAGCACGGGCGCGCCTGTTGTGCCGTCGTCCTGTATGATTCCTTCCGATGTGAGGATGAACTCTGATGCCGATGTGTTTGCCGAAAGCCCCGACTCGTATTCCACCGATGCCAGGAGGTCGTATTTGCCGCATCCAAGTTCCATCTCTATCTCGCCGTTCTCATCGGGATGGCACGAGTAGTTGAAAGGAAGGCTCTTGTTGCTGATGGTTATGTTGAGGTCTTCCAGGCTGATTGATTCTGCAACTGCCTGCTCTGTCCCTTCGGGGAAAGATATCCTTATCTTGAGCGATGCCTTCTCAATGCTGTCTTCTATGCAGGAGGCCAGCAGCATTGCCGAAACGAGTATTGCAAATATTCTTTTCATCGTGAGCCTCCTATCTTACAGTTATCTTTACTTCAGCACCGAAGTAGATCTTCGAGTTCATGTCCTGCAGGTATCCTGTGACTGAGTTTGCCACACGGCCCCTCTGGTTCAGGAAGTTGTTGGCATAGAAAGAGATGGTGGCAATGTCGCGTATCTCTTTGGTGAGCCTCAGGTTCAGCATTCCGTAGCAGGGATATCCGCTGCGCAGGTAGTATGTGGGGACATTCGTGTTTATGATAAGGTTCTCGAACTCCTTGTCGCGCTCCATCTCTTCTGTGAACCTGTAGACATTGCCGGCGCGGTCCATTATGAACTGGGGGTTGACATGCTTGGTGTGGGTCTGGTCGGCAAGTGCCGCCTCTCCGGTTATGCGGCTGCCTGCTTCGTCGTAGTAGTATGGCATCGACTCGCCGCCCAGCATGTTCTTATATGTTGTGGCATTGAGGAACACCATCTGTGCGCCCAGCGTCACCACCATTGCCAGACGCGGGATGTGGGTGATGAAGCGGACATTGGTGCTGAAACGCTCCTTCACAGAGCTGTTCTGGCTTTCTTTGCCGCCTGCATAGATTCCTACATAGGGGAAAGTGCGTCCGTTGACGGTGGAAGCGTAGAGGTAGTGCGAATATGCGTTGTTGAGAGTGGTGATGTTCATGTATGCACCGCTAACGTTGATGCTGGTGTTGATGGCCTTGATCTTTGCGAAGTCAAGGGTGTATTCGATGCCCCACTTGTAGTTGTTGATATTGTTTACAGGGAGGCTGTATTTCATGAAAGTGGTGTCGGTGATGGAAGATACTGGCTTTCCGTCGGCCAGCACGTTGCCGTCCATATATACAGGGAACTGGCCTGAAGGGATGGTCTGTGCGGAAGGTGTGCCGCCGGCCCACTCGTAGCCGTAGCGCTTATATTCCATAGGTGCGCATACAGTGGCGAAGCCGTAGCCGTTGGAAAGATTCTCTTCGAAGAACACCAGGCTTCCGCTTACCAGCCGGGTCTCGAAGTCGATGCCGGTCTCGAAGTTAACAGACTTCTGGAGCTTCAGCGAGCTGGAGGTGGTCTCGACCTTCTTGGTGGTCATCACTGCCAGCGACCAGTCGTTGGCGTCTATATCATTATATGAGAAAGAGACTTTGTCGGAATATGCCGGCTCGGGATAGAGGTATATCATGGAAGGAGCCTTGGTGGCGATGCCCCATCCCGCACGGGTGCTGAGGTCTTTGAACACACTGCCGTTGTGGATGAGCCCCAGCTTGAGGTTCAGACGCGGCTCTATGGCGGTGAAGTCGCTTATGTTGGGTATCTTTTCGGCATAGATGCCTGTGTAGCGCACACCTGCCTGCATCTCTACATACTGTTTGCCGAAGCTGTATTTGACCTTGTCTTCTGCAAATGCGGTGTATTTGTGCACCAGTGGGATGTCGCGGTACGAGCGTTCGCGGTACGATGCTATTCCGGGAGTGGGGGGCATGGTTACGTCGAACACCTTTCCGCGGCCGATGTTGCCGTCCATGAGGTACTCCGCACCGAGTATCACCTTGTTGGTGACAGATTCTCCCTTGTAGAAGTGTGAGGCCATGAGCTTGCCCTGGGCATTGATGGGTGTGCCGAACACCTGCACGTCGCTGTAGTACTGGGCAGGGGTGAAGAATCCGATGTTCTCACCCTCTGTCATGGTAGTCGACCCGGGGATGCGCCCGACGCTCGTGTATCTTCTGTCACGGGAGTATTGTGTGCCGTAGCTTCCTGCAAACAGGTAGTCTACGTTTGTAATCCATTTTTTGTTGAGGGTCCACTTGCCGTTGACATTCAGGCTTACGCTCTTGTCGGTCTCTTCGGCGATTTCGTCAAGGAAGAGGTCGGGGTCGCTGGAAGTGGATGCGCTGCTGTAGTGGGCGCGCAGCTTTGCGTTGAGTGTGAGACGGCGGCGGAACGTGTTGGAATAGCCCATCTGGAAATTCACGCGGTCGTATTTCTCTGCCACCGAACGGATATCGTTGTAGGCCAGTGCGTAGTCGGTGTCGAAGTTGAGCACGCCGGCCTTGTTGCCCAGTGAGAATCCTTTGCCGGCATATATCTGCTTGAGGGAGGGGTCGGTCTTGATCCTGAACTCCCATGGGGTGACGCCTGCCTTTGTCTTTACCAGCACTGCGCCTGAAGTCATGTTGCCGTATTCTGCCGAGGGGATGCCTCGTATGACTTCTACCGATTCGATGTTGTCGGTGGATATCTGGCGGGTATCCACGCTGCCGCCGGCACTTGATGCGGCATTTTCGGTGGAGTTGTTCATTGCGTTGCCGGACGACATCATCTGGATGTTGGCGTCGTTGCTGAGAGTGGCGCCGTCTACAATGAGTGCCGTGCCCACCACGTTGGCGCTGTTGCTGCCGATGTCACGGATAGAGATGCTGTTGACTGTGGTGAGCGAGGGGTTGGTGGTGATGCTTCCGGGAAGCAGCTGCATCACATCGGTGAGGCTGGAAGGCTGTATATGCTCCAGCGTCTGCTTTGCGATGTGGCTCGACGATGTCATTCCGCCGCCTTCCTTTGCTGTTACCACCACTTCGTCAAGCGCGATGGAAGAGGGCTTGAGCGAGACATCCAGCTTGATATTGCCTTTCAGCACAATCGCCTTCGTAAATGTCTCGTATCCTAAAGACGAAACCTCAACGGTGTATTTTCCACCGTTGAGGTTGTCTATGATGTATTTTCCGTCAAGGTCTGTGGTTGCCCACTGCTCGCACTCCTTCACAACCACGGTCACCATGTAGACAGGTTCCGATGTGGTTGCATCCTTTACGGTTCCGCTGAGACTGTATTTCTGTGCGAATGAACTCACAGAAACAAGCAGTGTGGCGAGTATGGACAACAGCCTTTTCAAATCCTACGGGTTAAAGGGTTACTCTTCGTTTCTGATGCAGCGGAGTGATGCTGCGAAAGGACGTGCCGATGCGTAGTTGTAGAGAGTGTTTACAACGGTGCCTTTACCGTTGGCATCGATCTGCAGACCGTACCACTGGGTTGTGGTAGAATATGTAGAGCAGAAGTAGTAGGTGCTTGTGAGGCCCTTGCCGCTTGTGTAGCCCTTGTAGCTGAAGCCGTTGGCATAACCGGCACCTGAGCCCTGTACGTAACCTGCCTGTGTGGGGTTGAATCCTGCTGCCTTGAGGTCGGGAGCGGCCGCTACTAGTGCATCAAACTCTGCCTTGGTGGGGATGTGCCATCCGTCGGGGCAGATACCCTTCTTGCCTTCCTGCTTCTTGCAGGTTGTCTTTGTGATCTGTGTGTCGAACACTACCTGGTCTGAGTAGAGAAGACCTTTGGCCTGGATGCTTTCTGTCTCGCTGTCGGCCTCTGCTGCATCGTTCTTGCTGGGATACCAGATTCCGCACTTGCCGTCGCCGATTACAATACCTTTGGCTGCATAGCAGAGGTTTTCTGTAATCCACCATCTTCCGTCGGGCATCCTTCTGATAGGATACTCACGTGCTCCGATTGTAACGGAAGGTGCCTTCTGTGTGATTGTGAGGGTGTCCCTTACAATGCCGTCATCGGTGTTTGACACAACATAGAGGTTGATTTCTCTTGCTGTAGGCTCGAGGTATTCACCTATCTTGACTGATATCACGCCGTTGTCCTTGACGTCCTCGGCTGCGGGGTCGCCTGTGAGGGGCTTGACCTCTACGTCAGTTGCGTCGCAGGTGATGGTCCATGGGTTGTTGCCGGAAACTGTGAATGAAGCTTCCTCGCCTGTGTATTCAACCATGTAGATGCTTTTGTTGAACTTGATGTAGGCCGATGCGGGCTGTGAAATCACAAATGTCTTAAGCGCGTCTCTTTCTGTGCCGTGAGCTACAACTGTGAGATAGAAGTTGTTGTCTTTCTCAGATGTGTTGGGAGCAACCTTCACCTGGATGGTTGCGGGACCTTCACCGTTGAGCTGAGAGATTTTAAGGAGGGAATCGTCGTCACAAAGGAGTTCCCAGGGATAGTTGGCATCTACATTGAGGTCAACGCTTCCGCCTGTGTAGGCAATTTCTACCGCCTCTTTGTCGATTGAAACTGTGGGCTCTTCCGAGCAAGCTGCAAGTGCAGCGACTGCAAATAAGATGATAAGGATTCTTTTCATTATACTTGTTTGTTATTATTATTCGTTTTTGATACATCTCACGGCTCCTGCAATCGGACCTGTAGACACGGCGCTGTTCTGTGTGGCCACCGACGCCTTCCCGTTGGTGCCGGAAAGCATCAGAGAGAAGAACTGGCACTGGTGCTCGCCCTTTGAGTTTACAGTGTGATATGCAGATGAGCCATAATAGTATGACATTGTAATCTTGTCGTATGATGCGAGGTATCCGCCGGCACTGCCGTTTCTGCTGTAGCCGCAGTGTACGGGATTGAATCCTGCCTGCTCCATCATCTCTATCGAGCCGCTGTCAAGGCTTGTGTCGTAATATGCGGCGGTTGTGATGGTGGGGTAGATTTCTCCCTTCACGCTCTTTCCTACAAGTGCCATCCATTCTGGGGCGGTGGGGATGTGCCATCCGTCGGGGCAGATGCCCTGCACGCCTTCAAGCGACTCGTAGTTCTCAACTGTGACTTCGGTGCCGAAGGCAAGGTGGTCTGCGTAGAGGAGGCCTTTGGCTGTTACGGCCTCTTCGCTTTCGTCGTATTCGGCTGCGGTGTCTTTGCAGGGATAGAAGATATCCTTGCCGAACTCTGCTCCTTCGGGAACATAACGGAGGTTTTCTGTCATCCACCATCTGCCGTCGGGGAACTGCGCGATGTGGTATGCCGTGCCGCCGATTTCGATAGTGTCGGGGTCCACAGGGTCTACAGGGTCGACTGGATCGTCGGGCTGGACCGGGTCTGTCGGATCTACAGGGTCGACAGGATCTGTGGGATCAGCAGGATTGTCGGGATCCGCAGGATCCGCAGGGTCTGCAGGCTCTGCCGGATCTTCAGAAGATTTCACCCATTCCTTGACGTCCTGAGGTGCGTTCACAGGTGCATCGGGCAGCATGGGGCCGCACGCTGCAACTGCGAGCAGAATCATGACAGTCAATAGGGCAATCTTTTTCATTTTGCGGAACTTAGCGACAATACATCACGCAAATTTAATATATTTTTCTACCTTTGAGAAATTTTTAACGAAAAACCTATGTCAAAACAGAGCATCGTGGGTCGCAACTGGCCCAAATACCTTCTCCAGTGGGGCGTTCTTGCAGCACTGGTGCTTTTCATCACAGGGATTATCAAGACTGCAACCCCTGCAGATCCCGAGACTTACTGCCCTATGGGCGGCCTGGAGGCTTTCTCAACATATCTTGTGCTGGGTTCGCTTCCCTGCTCGATGAACACCCTTCAGATAGTGATGGGTCTGGCGCTTGCAGCCGCTGTAATCCTGTTCAGCAAGCTTTTCTGCGGCTATATCTGCCCGATAGGCACTGTAGAAGACCTGCTGGCAAAGCTACGCAAGGCCCTCAAGGTCAAGGCAGTGAAGGTAAAATCACCTGTTCTTGACAAAGTCCTCCGCATTGTGAAGTATGCCATCCTCTTCTGGATTGTATATATGACCGCAAGTTCATCAGAGCTGTTCTGCAAGAATCTGGATCCCTACTATGCAGTGGCAACCGGCTTCAAGGGTGAGATAACCCTCTGGATGTCAATCATCACAGTGTCGCTGGTGCTGCTCTGCGGATTCTTCATCAACTCGTTCTGGTGCAAGTATGTGTGCCCTCTGGGCGCAGCCAGCAACACATTTAAGTTCTGGGTATGGCTGGTAGTGCTTTTCGCAGCATGGTTCGTGATGGGCAGACTCGGGCTCCACATGCCCTGGTGGGTGCTGCTTGCAGCTTTCTGCCTGCTCGGCTATCTGCTTGAGATCCTCTGCGGCAAACCCAGGATGCAGGTGATGCATGTGTACCGCGATGCAGAGAAGTGCAACAGCTGCGGCCTCTGCACCAAGCGCTGCCCCATGAATGTCAATATCGCCAAGTTCGACGGCGCTGTGAACTGTGTCGACTGCACCCTCTGCGGCGACTGCGTGGCAGCCTGCAACCAGGATGCCCTTGCAATGGGCCTCACAAAGAAGGCGAAGGGCGGCTTCTGGAAGTTCGCTCCCGCAATCCTTGCAGTGGCTCTGGCAGTTGCAGCATATTTCGTGGGTAATTCATACGAGCTTCCCACAATCAACGAGAAGTGGAATATGGACCAGGTAGACGAGTCGGCCCTCACCACAATGACAGTGGAGAACCTCAAGACAGTGAAGTGCTACGGCAGCTCTATGGCATTCAAGGCAAAGGCAGAGAAGATCAAGGGAGTATACGGTGTGAAGACATTCGTCCGCAGCCACAAGGTGGTTCTGACATACGATCCCTCTGCAACCACAGAAGATGCTATCCGTGAAAAGATATTCACTCCTTCTAAGTTCCGCATCGAGAGCCCCTCTCCCGCAGAGACCGACAGCGTGAAGGTGGTTACCATCCGCACCGAGGGCATGTTCGACAAGATGGACCTCAACTACCTCGGCCTGCAGATGCGCAACTTCGACAAGAAGATCTACGGTCTGGAGAGTGAGTTTGCATGCCCTCTCATCGTGAGAGTGTTCATGGACCCCACTTCAGATGCCGACAAGGATTGGTTCAAGGAGGTTGTGAACATGCCTCAGCTGGAGCTTGGCAAGAAGATGATAGATCTCAATTCAGAGTTTGTAAAGATGGAAGACGAAGTTTCTTACGTGAGCATCTCTGATTATCTCCACAGTATGTTCAGCCCCTTCAAGGCAGAGTTCAAGTCAAGGGTAGAGGCTGCGCAGGGCAAGGAGCAGTTTGTATATCAGATTGTAGACCAGAACTACGAGAAGCCCATCGTAAGCCGCAACTTCCCGTTTGTAAGCAACCATCTCTCACGCAACGAGGGCATCATCAGTGTGATTGTAGACCTTAACGACAACCTCGAGCCTTCGCTCAACGTACGCTACTGCGAGCCTATGACGGCAGAGAAGATATGGGAGCTCCTGAACATGGAGAAATGGACCATCACCTACTCAGAGGATGATGTCCGTGAGGTTGATGCAAAGATGAAGTTCAATAATGAGGGAGTTGTTCTTCCTTACGATGAGAAATAACAGATGATATCGATATTCTGTAAGAACACCGGCACTTCGAAGGAGTTTCCGGAAGGTGCGTCGCTGCTTGAGATGTTGCCCGAGTTCGGGTTCGAGCAGCCTTATCAGATAGTTTCAGCCAAGGTCAACAATGTGTCGCAGGGGCTCAAGTACCGTGCGTACCACAGCAACAGCGTGGAGTTCCTGGATGCGCGCGAGATGAGCGGCCAGCGGGTGTATTTCCGCTCGCTCTGCTTTCTGCTGTGCAAGGCCACCCACGATGTGGTGCCCGGGGCGCGCTTCTATGTAGATCATCCGGTTTCCAGCGGATACTACTGCAACCTGCGCAAGGCCGACCGCACTGCTGTGACCGATGCCGACATCGAGAAGATCCGCTGCAGGATGCAGGAGATTGTGGCGGAGGACATGCCTTTCCGCCGCTACGAGGC
>JAGHVP010000086.1 GCA_018064305.1 Candidatus Equibacterium intestinale
CCTCCCGGTTTGGGAAAAACAACTCTTGCACACATCATTGCAAATGAGATGGGTGTGAATATGAAAATCACATCCGGACCCATTCTTGACCGTCCTGGTGACCTCGCCGGTCTTCTGACTTCGCTCCAGGAGGGTGACGTACTGTTCATTGATGAAATTCACAGGCTTTCTCCTGAAGTGGAGGAATACCTCTACTCTGCAATGGAAGACTTTGTGATCGACATAATGATAGACAAGGGCCCGGGCGCAAGGTCGGTTAGGATAAATCTCAACCCTTTCACTCTTGTCGGCGCAACCACCAGAAGCGGTCTTCTCACAGCTCCGCTTAGAGAGCGTTTCGGCATCACTTGTGCTCTGGAATATTACGATACCGCAGATTTAAAGAACATCGTAAAGCGCAGCGCTACCATTTTAAATATAGGGATTGATGAGGATGCTGCTGTTGAAATAGCTATGAGAAGCCGTGGCACACCACGTATCTGCAATGCGCTGCTCAAAAGGGTGAGAGATTTCGCTCAGGTTATGGGTGATGGTAAGATAGATCTCGCCATAACGAAATATGCGCTGGACAAGCTTCACATCGATAAACGAGGTCTTGATGCCATTGACAACAGAATACTTGACACAATAATCAACAAATTCAAGGGAGGTCCCGTCGGAGCGAATACCATCGCAACTGCGATAGGCGAGGATCAAGGTACTTTTGAAGAAGTCTACGAACCTTTCCTCATAAAAGAAGGTTTCATACTCCGCACACAGCGCGGAAGGATAGCCACCGACATGGCCTATGAGCATCTTGGTGTAAAACACGGTGGTGAAAGCAGCCTTTTTTGAGTTTGTGATAAATTATTGTTACCTTTGAAGATTGGAAACAAAAACCCTTAAAATATCATGTCTGAAAAATTGATTTCAAAGATTCCTGATGGGCCGCTTGCTGAAAAATGGACCAAGCGTAAATCAGAGATTCATCTGGTAAGTCCCAACAACAAGAGAAAACTTGAGATTATAGTCGTTGGCACCGGACTCGGCGGCGCATCCGCAGCTGCTTCTCTTGGTGAGCTTGGCTACAATGTCAAAATATTCTGCATCAGCGACACTCCGAGGCGCGCTCACTCAATTGCCGCACAGGGAGGTATCAATGCTGCCAAGAACTATCAGAACGATAATGATTCCATCTATCGTCTTTTCTATGACACGATAAAGGGTGGAGACTACAGAAGCCGCGAAGCCAATGTCTACAGGCTTGCTGAAGTCAGCGCTTCCATTATAGACCAGTGCGTCGCACAGGGCGTTCCTTTCGCCCGCGAGTATGGCGGATATCTTGCCAACCGTTCTTTCGGTGGAGTTCAGGTGAGCCGTACATTCTATGCCAGGGGTCAAACCGGACAGCAGCTTCTTCTCGGCGCTTATGCTTCCCTTAACAAAGAAATCGCCGCCGGCACCGTCAAGGCATATCCCCGTCATGAGATGCTTGACCTTGTCATCATCAACGGCCAGGCTAAAGGCATCATCGCCCGCAACCTCGTCACCGGTCAGCTTGAAAGATTCGGCGCTCATGCTGTCGTAATCGCTACCGGTGGCTACGGCAACACCTATTTCCTTTCAACGAACGCTATGAACAGTAACGGTTCAGCCGCTGTTCAGTGCTTCAGAAAAGGTGCTTTCTTCGCTAATCCCTGTTTTGCGCAGATTCATCCCACCTGCATCCCTGTGCACGGTGAGCAGCAGTGCAAACTCACGCTTATGTCAGAGTCTCTGCGTAATGACGGCCGCAT
>JAGHVP010000265.1 GCA_018064305.1 Candidatus Equibacterium intestinale
GTCCAATATCTCAAGAGGTTATTCAAATATTCTACTCTTAGAACGAAATAATCTCTCCCCTTTTTCAGTGCCCCCGTGAAAGTACCACCGCTAGAACCAAAATCGTGAATTCCTGTGGAAATACACGGTGAATACGCCGCGGAACTGAGCCCGCCGCCGCAAGACTGCAGCAGAAACCGCAACTATTGCCGCAGAACCACCCCCGGAACAGTCACCCCACCCCGCTGCCACCGCAAGACTGCGGCAGAAACTGTCTACTCCTCCTTGCCGTCGAGGCCGCGGAGAGGGATCTCTGCACCGTCGGGGGTCACAAGCACACTGCCCACTTCAGGCTGGCTCAGGTGACCTATCACGTCGAATGTCTGTATCTCCTTGTGGAACAGCTCGAACTGTTCGATGGGGATGGTGAACATCAGGCGGTAGTCGTCGCCGCCGTTGAGTGCTGCCGTCACAGGATCCATCTGTATCTCTGACGCCATGTCGAATGTCTGTGTGGCAATGGGAATCTTGTCGAGATATATCTTGGCACCGAATCCCGTGTCAGAGGCAAGCGTGTGCACAGCCTCGGCCAGACCCTTGCAGTCGAACACACCTGCAGAGGGCACAATCTTATGCTCTGCAAATCTGTCAAGGATGTTTGCAGGAATATCGGGGCACAGGTACTGCGCAAGGATATATTTGTATTTGCTGAGGTCGGGCTGCTTTGCTGCATCCTGACCGGCTGCCAGGAAAGCCCCTTTCTCACGCTCAAGGACATGCTGTCCCATATACGCGCCTCCCACATTGCCGCTCAGGCAGATAAGGTCCATGCTCTTGGGAGCCGGCTTCCTGTCGCGGATGCTCTTCTTCTGTACACCAGTGGCCATCAGGCTGATCTGCAGGCCGTTCACCGACGGCGCCAGACTCAGCGAAAGGCTTTCGAAGCCATGCTCCTTCGCTGCCACAAGCACTCCGCTCCAGAGCTCCTTTATATCTTCAAGGCAGAAATGAGCCGATATGCCCAGCACTACCGAGAGTGCCTTGGGGCGGTGGAATGCAGCATATATCTCACCCGCAACATTCAGTACAGCCTTGTAGCCGAGATGCTTCAACGGAGTGTATATCAGATCGAAATCCACACCCTGCATCATGACCTTGTGGGTGGCGATGCCGCCGTCCACGGCAATCCTGGCGCTGTTGGTGTATCCGCTCCCTTCGAACAGTATCTCCAGCGCCTTTGCGCGGCCGATCTGTGAAAACTCTGTGCGTCCGGGCTTTGCCTGCTTATTTTCAGCTTTTTTCTCTGCCATAGTTGTGTGTTTTTAGTTTGGTATGTATTCCAGCGCCTGGGCCTGGATATCTTCTGGAAGTGTATCAAGTATTTCTGCTGCAAATGCCATCTGCTGCAGGCGGCGGGCCGTTTCCCGGCTGATGCCGCGGCTCTGCATGTAGAAGAGCTCGTCTTCGTTGAGACGGCCTATGGTGGCTCCGTGGCTGCATTTCACATCGTCGGCATAAATCTCCAGCTGGGGAAGTGTGCGGACACGGGCGTCTTCACTCAGCAGCAGGTTGTGGTTGGCCTGGTATGCCTCGGTGCCGATGCAGTATGCAGGCACTTTCACAAGCCCGTAGAAATCTGCGCGTGACGCATCGTAGAGCAACCCCTTGAACAGCTGGTTGCTGTAGCAGTCGGGCACATCGTGGTTCATTGTGATGTTGTATGAGGCACGGCCGCTGCCACGGGTGATATAAAGCCCGCGCAGCACGCATGACGCATTCCTGCCTGCAAACTTCACGCAGATATCATTGCAGATTTCACCTTCCGGCAGAGTCACGAAAGTGATTTCGGCCTTTCCGCCCTCTTCAATCACAATGTCGTACCGCTCCACCGCTGCGCCTTTCTGAAGAAAGACACGGCTCAAAGATTCACCTGCAGCTATTTTTATGCAAACCGCCATCTTATTTATTCTCCGCCTCTTTGATAATCCAGTCGTAGCCCTTCTCCTCTATCTCCAGGGCCAGCTCCTTGCCGGCGCTCTTGATGATGCGGCCGTCATACAGCACATGGATGAAGTCGGGCACGATATAGTCCAGAAGCCTCTGGTAATGTGTTATCACCACAAATGAATTGTCGGCGGTGCGCAGGCTGTTGATGCCGTTGCCCACAATGCGCAGGGCATCCACGTCAAGGCCCGAATCTGTCTCGTCGAGCAAAGCCAGCTGCGGCTCCAGCACAGCCATCTGGAAAATCTCGTTGCGTTTCTTCTCTCCACCCGAAAATCCCACGTTCACACCGCGTGAGAGGAAGCTCTTGTCCATCTCCACCACAGCCATCTTCTCACGGAAAAGGCGCATAAGTTCGGCTGCGCTCAAGTCTGGCAGCCCTTTGCTTTTGCGGTGCTCAGCCACTGCAGCCTTCAGAAATGCAGCATTTGTAACACCGGGGATTTCTGTGGGATACTGGAACCCCAGGAAGACACCGGCCCACGAGCGCTCTTCGGGGCTCATCTCCAGCAGGTCCTTTCCGTTGTATGTCACACTGCCGGATGTCACGCTGTATGCGCTCTTGCCGGCCAGCACACCGCTCAGGGTGCTCTTGCCCGCTCCGTTGGGGCCCATGATGGCATGTACTTCGCCGCGCCCGATGGAAAGGTTGATGCCTTTCAGAATCTCGCGGTCAGCGACACTAGCGTGTAAATCTTTAATTTGCAGCATACTCGTTATATTACAAGAACCAGTTTTAAAATGGTTCACGAAAATTATTATAGATTATTGTTTGATGGATTTACCACTGATTTGAGGGAGCAATGGTGGCCCCATTGTGACTGAAAAGCAGCGGTAAATACGCGAATTAGAATCATAAGAATTGAAGTTAATCATTTCAAAACTGGTTCTTTAGTTGTTTACGCCACTCCTTCAAGCCCATTACGGCAAGAATCAGGTAGATAGCGCTTACGGCCGGCATGAATATCAATCCGGCAGAGAGATACAGGGCTATCTGGGCCACATCCACAATGATCCAGACAATCCAGCACTCGATATGTTTCTGAGCAGAAAGGTATTGTGCACCGAAAATCATGATTGTTGTGAAAGCGTCAAGATAAGGCGACTCTGCGGGAGGGAAGGTGCCCGGCCACAGTCTGCCGAGATTTCCCAGCACGGCCCCCCAACCCAGGGCGCACACCACAATCACCGCAATGCCTATGATGCACTCTTTCCGGGGCATGGTGGTGATCTTGAGCCTCTGCTCGCCGTTGGCCTCGCCCTCCTTGGGATGAGTCCAGCGCCAGTGTCCCAGGAAGTTTATCACAAACGAGATTGGCTGCAGCAGCATGCTTGAATAGAGGTGCTTGTCCAGGAAAAGAAGGAAAAGCAGGATGTTGTACACATACCCCACCCAGAAGTTGGCCACCTTCGCCCGGCCTGCAAGAAACACGCAGACAAGGCCGCTCATGGTGCATATAAGCTCGAGAAGGCTTACCTGCGCACCGGCAATGTTGAAAAATATATTTGTGAGTGCTTCCATTTCTTTATCCTATGCTTCCCTCCAGAGTCACAGCCAGCAGGCGCTGTGCCTCAACGGCAAACTCCATCGGTAAATTCTTCAATACGTCAGAGGCATATCCCACCACCAGCAGACCCACTGCATTCTCTTCGCTGATACCTCGCTGGCGTAGGTAGAACAGCTGCTCGTCGCTTATCTTCGAGGTGGTGGCCTCGTGCTCCAGGATGGCCTCGGGATTGGCACACTCTATCACAGGGAATGTGTGTGCGCCGCATTCTGTGCCGATAAGCAGCGAGTCGCACTGCGAATGGTTGCGCGCTCCACTTGCCCCGGATGCCACTTTCACAAGGCCGCGGTAGCTGTTCTGGCTGTGACCTGCCGAAATACCCTTGCTCACGATGCGGCTCACTGTGTTGCGGCCTATATGGATCATCTTGGTGCCGGTATCGGCCTGCTGCCAGTTGTTGGTAACCGCCACGGAATAGAATTCCGAGCGGGAGTTGTCTCCTTTCAGGATGGTGCTTGGATATTTCCAGGTGATGGCACTGCCTGTCTCCACCTGGGTCCAGCTCAGGTGGCTGTTCTCACCTTTGCACAATCCTCTCTTCGTTACAAAATTATATATGCCGCCCTTGCCGTTCTTGTCTCCAGGATACCAGTTCTGGACGGTTGAATACTTTACATCGGCATCTTTCTCCACCACTATCTCCACGATTGCAGCGTGCAGCTGGTTGTCGTCGCGCATAGGCGCCGTGCACCCTTCGAGATAGCTCACGTACGACCCTTCGTCGGCCACAATCAGAGTGCGCTCGAACTGACCTGTGCCGCGGGCGTTGATACGGAAATAGCTTGAAAGCTCCATGGGGCAGCGCACACCCTTGGGGATATAGCAGAACGACCCGTCGCTGAACACCGCCGAATTGAGTGCAGAGAAGAAATTGTCACTCACGGGCACCACACTTGCCAGGTACTTGCGCACCAGGTCGGGATAGTTGCGGATGGCTTCGCTTATCGGGCAGAAGATTATCCCTTTTTCTGCAAGTGTCTTCTGGAATGTAGTCTTGACAGAAACCGAGTCGAACACCGCATCCACCGCCACGCCGGAAAGTGCGTCGCGCTCATTCAGGGGGATTCCAAGCTTGTCGAATGTCTTTGTCAGCTCTGGGTCTATCTCTTCCTTCTTCCTGGGTTTCCTGGGGGCCGCGAAATATATGATGTCCTGGAAGTCGATCTCCGGGATGGTGAGATGGCCCCAGTCGGGCATCTTCATCTTCTGCCACTTGTGAAGGGCATCCAGACGGAACTGCAACATCCACTCCGGCTCATCTTTCTTCTGCGAGATAAGCCGCACGATGTCGTCGTTGATTCCTTTCGGAAGGTATTCCTGCTCGATGTCGGTCTCGAACCCTTCGGCGTACTCCCTCGAGGTGACTTCCTGTATGATATCCTTGTCTTCCGCCATGCTACTCCACAACTGTGTTCCAGCCGAACTTGTCTTCCGCACGGCCGTACTGTATGTCGCGGAGCTTGTTGTAGAGAGCCAGGGACACAGGACCGGGAGCGGCCTTGTATTCCACAACCTCTTTGGTGTCGACGTCAAAAATCATCCCGATGGGAGAGATGACAGCTGCCGTGCCGCAGGCTCCGGCCTCGTCGAACTCCTTCAGTTCAGACACGGGAACAGGACGCTGCTCTACAGTCATGCCCATATCCTCTGCGATGGCGCGGAGGCTCTTGTTGGTGATAGAGGGCAGGATCGATGGAGACTTGGGAGTCACGTATGTATTGCCCTTGATGCCGAAGAAGTTGGCAGCTCCGCACTCTTCGATGTAGTTGCGCTCCACTGCGTCGAGGTACATGACATTTGAATATCCCATGCTCACCGCCTTCTCTCCTGAAAGGAGGCTGGATGCATAGTTGCCACCGGCCTTGATGTCGCCTGTGCCGCGCGGTGCCGCACGGTCCTGGAAACGGTCTACCATCACCTTGATGGCCTGCATGCCGCCCTTGAAGTAAGGTCCTACGGGCGAACAGAACACTATGAAGTCAGTGTCGGGGCCGGGATGTACTCCCAAAGTGACCTTCGAACTGAAGATAACCGGTCTGATATAGAGAGACGCACCCGACTCGTAGGGAGGTACGAAATCTATATTGCGTTTGACGCACTCGATTACCGCATTGATGAACATATCTTCGGGCAGAGGTGTCATGCAGAGCTTCTCTGCCGATGCCTTCAGCCTCTTCGCATTCTCGTCCACACGGAACAGACGCACCTTGCCGTCCACTCCCCTGAAGGCTTTCAGCCCCTCGAATGCCTCGATACCGTAGTGGAGACACATCGTGGACATGTGCATGTGAATATATTCGTCGTCTGTAACGACCATGTCGCTCCATTGCCCGTTGTGGAAACTGTAGCGGATATTGACATTTGTCTTGAGGTAATCAAACCCCAGATTGTTCCAATCAATGTTTACTGCCATAATGCATTATTTTATTCCAGCCCCAAAGTTATATTTTTTTTCGCAAGACTGAACCTTATTCTAGTAATTGAGATTCTGTTCCAGATTGGGGTTGTTGTCCACCTCGATCTGAGGAATGGGCAGGCGCTCGTGCTTGTTCTGCTCGAATGCATTGTAGTCGGCATCGCGCTCGCGCAGATCAGCAAGGTTCTTGTCGGTGAAACCCCACCTCTTGAGGTCCATCCAGCGGATGCACTCGAATGCCAGCTCGAGGCCGCGCTCTATCTTCAGGTGCTCCAGGAATGCATCGTGGTCGGTGAGGATCCTGGGGTCGGTGTAATACCTGCTCTCTGCAAGCTTGGGCAGATTGACACGCGTACGTACGCGGTCGACACACTCTATGGCCTTGGCGGTGGGACCGTTGTTCAGCTCATTCAGGGCATCGGCATACAGAAGCAGCATGTCTGCCAGGCGGAGAGAGCGGTAGTTGTTGTCAGTGAAGTAATACAATGGAACTACGTCGGTTGAATATTTCTTGATGAAGACACGTTTGTTGTCGGCAGCAGAATATTTGTACTGGTCCCATGTCTTGTTGTAGATGAGTTGCACCCCGTATTCGGGGAAATCTGCATCAGACTCGGCATACCAGCAGGTGTAATACAGACGGGGGTCATTCTTTCCGTCAACAGTTTTCTCCCGCTTGAAATATTCCATCACCCAGCGGTTGCACTCTATGTTGTTCCAGCCTTCTCCCTTGGGTGACTGCAGGCACTCGAGCTGTGTGGCCAGCTGCGCGTTGGGGTCGAGGTAGTTGTCGGTCTGGTCGAATCCCACATAGTTGCAAAGTGAGAAATGTATCTCATAGAGTGATTCTGAGTTGTCTTCTGTCCTGGGGTCGAAGTTGTCGTGCCAGTTGGCTACCAGCGAATAGAGGTTCCTGCCCTCTCCATCGATAATCCACTCCAGGCACTCCGCGGCCTCCTTCCATTTGTGGTGCTGGGCGTATACTTTTGCCAGCAGTGCGTATGCCGAACCTTTGGTGGGTCTTCCAAGGTCGTCGGGTCCCCATTTGAGGGGAAGAAGCTCCGCAGCCTCGGTAAGGTTTTCCTCAAGTTTAGTGAATATCTGATCTTCGCTTGAATTCGATGGCTTGTCACCGGCAGATGATGTGGTGAGCAGAAGCGGCTCGGTGTCCCAGAGAATCGTGAGATAGAAATAATAGAAAGAGCGCAGCCACAGTGTCTGCCCTTTGATCAGCTGGCGGTTCTCTTCGCTGTCAAACTTGATTTCAGGGTCGTCGATGTGGTCGAGGACCTGGTTGGCACGGTTGATTGCGGTGTAGTGCTCGGCCCAGATCTTCTTGGGAACCTCCCAGAAACTGTAGTCGGTATATTTGAACTTGGTCCACTCTGCGACCTCTGTCCATCCGGCGTAGCTCACGCCGTCGTCGGCCATTCCGTTGAGCTGGACATGGATGTTGCGGGTCCAGGTTCCCTGACGGTAAAACATCCCATATACCGCATTCATGCCGGCGTTGAGGTCATCCTGGGTCTTCCAGAACAATCCTGTTGAAAGGCCGTTCTCATTCGGGATGTCAAGCCCGTCACAAGAGCACAGCCCCATACATAGTGCCGATATTGCGACTATTGTTGAAAATATCTTCTTCATTGTCAGATCCTCCTCTTAGAATGTGAATGAAACTGCCAGCTGCACTGCCTTCGGGTTGGGGAACGAGCATCCGTCGTATCCAATCGTATAGATGCCACCATCAGAGAATTCAGGGTCAAGACCCGAATACTTGGTGAGGGTGATGAGGTTCTTTGCCGTGAGGGCGAAGCGTATCTGGTCAAACTTTATCTTCCTCAGAAGCTGGTCGGGAATCGAATACCCGAGTGTTATGTCGCTGAAGCGGAAGAACGAACCGTTCTCCAGCCAGCGGTCCTGGTCTGCACGGCTGTTGCGTGTGTCTCCGTATACAGGGCGCGGAATGATGTCCGAGTGTACCTCCTGCGTCCATGGCACATAGTCGTTGAAATTGTTCTGGTTGGTAGAGAAGTCGGCAGCGGCTGCACGGGCACCGTTGTAGACCCACTGACCGAACCTTCCGTAGCTTGTAACAGACAGGTCGATGCCCTTCCATGCACATGTAAGGTTCAGACCTGCATACAGCTTGGCCCAAGGGCTCTTCCCTTCTATTACCTGACGGTCTTCAGAAGAAATCTGACCGTCGTCGTTCGTATCCACATATCTGATATCACCCGGCATTGCATCCGGCTGGATTACCTTGCCTTCACTGTTGACATGTGCCTGCACCTCACCGGCATCCTGGAAGATACCGTCAGTCTTGTATAGATACCAGATTCCGAGGGGCTTCCCTATCTCAGACTTGGACACCGAAGTATATTGCACTGTCGAGCCGTATCCGAAACTCAGGATCTTGTTGTAGGTTGTCGAGAGGTTGGCGTTTACCGAGTAAGAGAAATCTCCCTTGGTGTCGTGCCACCCTGCCTCCAGTTCGAAACCTGTGTTCTGGAGCGAACCTGCATTGACAGTGGGTGCACCACCCTCGTTGCCTGTAGTGAGCAGGATGGGTACTGCAAGCAGCAGGTCGGTGCTGCGCGAATAGTAATACTCCAACGATGCGTTGAAGCGTGTGTCAAGAGCCGCGAAGTCCACACCTATGTTGGCAGTGGTCTTCTTCTCCCATTCAAGGTCGAGGTTTGTCAGGTTTGACTGAGTCTTTCCTATCACCTTGCCGTCTTTTCCAAACACTGCACGCGGTGCTGTGTTGATGGTGGCCATATAGTCCCAGGCTCCGATATTAGAATTTCCGAGCGTACCGAAGTTTGCACGGAGTTTCAACTCGTCTATCCACGGCACGTTGAAGAACGCCTCCCTGCTGATGCGCCAGCCCAGTGAGGCAGAGCCGAAAGTGCCCCAGCGCTGCGCTTCGGGCAGGCGTGAGGTACCGTCTCTGCGGCCTGTGAACTGAAGCAGATATCTGTCGTCAAAGCTGTAGTTTATCCTGCCGAAGTAAGACATCAGGGCATACTCGATATAGCTGCCTGTACAAGTCTGGTTGCCGGTGGCTGAATTGAACGAAGTGATGTATTTGTCGCCGACGACCAGAGGGTCGAGCTTTGTTTCAGAACGATAGTCTTCGTGGAAGAAGTCGTATGAATAACCAGCCACAGCGCCTATGCTGTGCCTGCCCACAACCTGGTTGTAATTCAGCGTAGGTTCTACCAGCAGCTTGTTGTGGTATGCTGTCGAATACTGGATGTGGGCCGCGTCATCGCCCTGGCCCATCGCCCAGTTGCCTTTCTTCCGCACGAGGTCGGTCTGTCCGAAATAGTTCTTATACGAAACGTTGACCTTGGCATTCAGGATATTCTTGATGAAATCAATTTTTCCGTAGACATCTCCATAGAGATACTTCTGAGTGTTCACACCATGTGCGAACTCGTTCTCGGCAAGAGGGTTGAGTGCATATGTATTGGCCCTGTCGGCATTTCCGTAGCCATAGCCGCCCGGATGTGTCTCGTCGTAGAGAGGTACCGTGGGGGGCATTGCTATGAACTCCGACCACGGGTTGCCGTTGAGGTTGTCGGTCTTCGAACTGGTGAAGAAGAAGTTTTCACCGAATTCGAAGATGCCCTTGCGGCCGGATGTGTTGATGCGGAAGCCTATCTGGTTGAAGCCTGTGTACTGGAGGGCTCCGCTGTCATCCTTGTAATTGATTGAAGCATAATAGTTGCTCTCCTTTCCGCCGCCAGAGAAAGATACGTTATAGTTCTGAAGCAGAGCGGTGCGCAGCATTGCGTCCTGCCAGTCGGTGTCTCCTTCGTAGTGGTTCTGCAGATGCTTTACGCCCGACACACCCTGCAGGATGGCATTGGTATAGGCCAGGTCGTCGTATTTCTTATATGTTTCGGCATCCATAAGGTCGTAGCGGGGCAGCCAGTACAGCTGAGTGTTGCCGTCGAACTTCACCTTGAGGCCGTTTGAATTGCCCTTCTTGGTGGTTATTATAACCACTCCGCTTGCGGCGCGTGAACCGTAGATAGAAGCAGAAGAGGCATCCTTGAGGATCTGGATGGACTCGATATCCTCTACATTGAGGCCGAGCTCGTTGCCGCCGTACGATCCGTCCACGATGAAGAGGGGCGAATTGCCGGTGAACGAGCCGATACCGCGGATCTGGATCGAGGCATACGAGCCGGGTTGTCCGCTCGAGGTGATGTTCACACCGGAGACAAGACCCTGCATCGATGATATCACACCGCCCGATTTGCGGTCTTGAAGTGACT
Organism: Candidatus Equibacterium intestinale; assembly: GCA_018064305.1. Taxonomy (GTDB): domain Bacteria; phylum Bacteroidota; class Bacteroidia; order Bacteroidales; family UBA932; genus Equibacterium; species Equibacterium intestinale. The sequence continues at coordinate 10,254 of JAGHVP010000265.1, forward strand.
GCTGGCGGACTGTGGATACAGAGCCGAGCAGGTCTTTCTTCTTGACTGTACCATAGCCGATCACCACGGCTTCGTCAAGCAGTTTGACATCCTCTTCAATCACCACTGTCATACCTTCGAAAGCCTCTACCCGCACCGGTTTGTAGCCGATGCATGAGAATTCCAGAAGGTCGCCCGCAGGGGCATTGATAGAGAACTTTCCATCTATGTCGGTTGATACTCCGGTTTTTGCACTGCCGTCCCCCGTTGTCACAACCACCCCGGGAAGGGGCTCGCCGTCGGAGGCGACGACATTTCCTTTGATGCCGCTCTGGGCAAATACCGTTACGGTCACAAGCAGCGCCGCAACAGCAGATAACAATCTCTTCATCATGTTAATATGCATAATGTACCAAAGATACTGAAAAATGTCTACATCCAGCTCATGGCTTCGCCAAGAGCCTTGGTCATGGCTTCTTCATAAGCCTCAAGGTCTGTCACCTCGAAGATGAAGCGGCCGCAATCCTTATCTGTCCGGCTCCATGTCACGCGCCCTTCGGGGGAGCACGACACCTCAACCGGCACAAAACGGAACACTTCCTCACCGCTGTCCCTGCCGAGAGGCTGCACCGAGCCGTCTTTCCACACGGAAAGACCTGCGCAATGGAGGAAACCGGCCGTGCACCACATATTCCTCACCTGGCCGCCGTAGAAATCAGTGACTTCACTGTCATACGGAGCACTCAGGGCCTCCAGCCATCCGCCCGCCTCACCTTTGGTAAGGGCGAACAGGAAATAGTTCAGCAGATCCTGCCTCATTTCTTTGAAAAGCCTCCCCTGTGTGAATCTGAAATAGGTTGAGTTCACCCCCGGCACACCGCCTTTCGCACACCATTCATCGGTGTTCTGCAGGCAGGGCATCCAGTAGAGCGGGCAGGGCAGAGAAAACATTTCGGAATATTCCTGAGGATGGAGAGCCACGTTATATTCCAAAGTCTGAGACTCCTCGGCACTGCCGGCATTCAGATATACGGCCTTCACCTTTTCCTTGAAGAGGTCGGGCCACATCTTTGCCGCAGCGGCAAGGTCCAGGCACCCTCCCACCACATGGATGGCCACGGGCGAGTCCGATTCCTCAAGCGTCTTCCTGAGAAGCGCGAGGCCGGAATGGGCAGAATCGTTATAGGTGGTTTCACCCACACCCACAGGCACACCGGCACCGGTAATCCAGTTGAGCTGGGCTATGCCTTCAAGGTCAGGTGCCCCCAGGGCAGGCAGGTTGTCGGTGATGACAGCCCGCAGGTCTATCAGCCCTTTCTTGTTGAGGGCAAACTGGGTGGCGGCATCCCAATGGTCATCGGGGTCGCCGTGCGGCCGTGTAAGGTCGGTGATATGTATAACCGGCACTGAAGACTGTCCGGCTCCAGCATCAGCCGGACCTTTCGGGGCACAGCCTGCCAGGATGAACAGGCACGCAGCCGCAGCAAGGGCAGTTCCGCACCGCATGTTATTGCAGATTGAAAGTTGCTGACCAAAGGTCGTAAGACCATAGCCAGTCCTCGCCGGTAACAGCGGGAGTATAGTAAACCACCATCTTGTCCTTTGAAGGCATGTAGCCTTTGGTGTCTGTCAGGAAGCCGGGGTTATGGGCGCGCGGGAAACCGGTCAGCTCAGGGCCTATCTCGGCAATCTTTGTCCAGGGGTTGTTGACCTCGTCGAGAAGGTCGGCATCGATGGGGGCCTCATACACACGGCAGATGTCACCCACCCATGTGGGGACGAGCTTCTCATACTGTTCGGTCCTCTCTTCTGAGACCATATAGATCTTGTCATCAGAATACATGGGATATGAGTTTGCATGGAGGTGGGGAACTTTCTCTTCTTCACCCAGGCGGATGTTGTCAAGGTCGTTAAGCACAATCTCGCGGCGGGCATACGGACCGTTTTCTGTGGTAGAATGGTAGTAGAGTACAATGGTGGAGTCGTTCTTGACCACTGTGGTGCTCTGGCCGGTGCCCCATTTGTCGCGACCCTCGTAGGGCACGATGGGGTTGCCGTCATATTTGATATAGGGACCTTCGATGCATTTTGACACTGCAAGACCGATCTGGTTGTGCTTGCAGTCCCACTGGTCCACACCAAGGTAGGTCATTATCCAGTCGTAAGTCTCGCCCTTCCAGGTAGTCTTGAACTCGCGGACGTCGGGGTCGCAGATATGGCAGTTGTCCCAGCCCTCTTCCGAAGGTGCGATTATCTGCGTTGCAGGCTGCCATTTATATCCATCCTTTGTGGGAATACCCTTGTACAGGTATATGTAGTCCACAATCTTGAACGGGTCTCTGTTCTCACAGAGGAAACCGTAGATGATGCCGTACTGGTCGATTATGAAGCTCGGTGCATAGTCGTAGTGACCTGCTCCTCCGCTGAGCTCGTACCTGATTTCAGGGGTCATCAGAGTGTTCTCCTGCACTTCAGAGCAGGAAACTAGAGCCATCAAGGCTGCAATGCAGATAATGATTTTTTTCATGTCGCTATATGGTTACCATTTGTTGATTTCAGTATTCATCCACTCAAGGCGGTCGTCATAGTATTTCTGCATGTAATCTACCTCCTTGCGGTAGTCACCCAACCACACCTGGTTGGGCCAGACATACTTGTCAAGTATCTTCCAGCGTTCGAAATTGCGCCCGGCCGATCCGGCAATCTCCTGATACTTCTTCTCTATGACACTGTTGAGCATCTTCAGCTGCGGATATACCTCGTTCCATCTGCTCTTCACCCCCGCAACGAACGCCGGGTCTTTGAACAGGTAGTAATACCAGCCGGTATTGATGCCGGCCTGCGAGTGGTTCTTGATGTACCACCCTTCAGGACCGTTGCTTACCTGGGCATGTGCGTTTAAGTAGTTGCAGTTGCCGAACGCAAGGTCAAAGTCCCATTGATGGTAGAATTCCAGCTTACCCCCCTTCCTTTTTACAAGGAAAAGGCTCTTGAACAGGTCTGCATCGATGTTCTTGGCAAGTTCCTGTATGATGAAATTGTTTACGAACGAATCCACGTCGATGTAGGCGGCATAGCCGATATCGGGGTCGTCGGAATAGCCCGACTTGAGCACCTTCTCAAAGTTGGTGATGAACGACCTGACCTCTACCAGCTGCTGCGACGAAGGCTGCTCCGGGTCGGAAAACATGATGGTTATCCCCATCTGGGTGTCGAACCACACCGGATTGTCTTTCTTAGCCTCTATCTCAAGATAGCAGTCGCCGGCATCCAGGTCAATGTCAACCCTGTGCGACGACACCTCCTTGTGCTCTGTGAAATCGTAGCTGCCGACATATCTGCCGTTCATATACAGGTCCACATTGCGGGTTTCCGGCACCCACTGCATACCGCACACCCTCGAGACTTCCTG
>JAGHVP010000101.1 GCA_018064305.1 Candidatus Equibacterium intestinale
GTGGTTTGTGCCTGCAAAGGAAAATAAAATTTTCCATATTGCAAAATAGTTGGCTAATTTTCTAATATTACCGGCCTTGGAAGAGGGACAAATCCCGGAGGTGGAGCCATCAGGCCGCTTCGCGGCTGCCCTGCCTTGGTGGGCGGAACACGGTTTATCTCATCGTATTTCACAAAATCCTCGAAGTCGTATTCAGCGTCAGCGCCGTAGGCCAGACGGAACAGCCTGTAATAGATGATTTCGCGTGAAGGAGCGTTGAAACCGCCTGTATTGTATCTCATCATGCTGTTCTCTGAAGACCTGAAGGCACCCGTCCAATATGTGCACGCCCCCTCGAACACTCCCAGTCCTTCGTCACGGTAGCGTTCGTCATAAAGGAAGCGGCTCCACAGCACAGAGGCACTGTCAGTGGTGAAATCGACATTCCTGTAATAACCCCGGAGCTGCAGGCCGCGGTAGTTGGAAATTTCTTCCCGCGAAATAGCGCCGTTCCTTTCGTAGGCATACTCGTCTTCAAGCTTGCCGAATGCATGCCCGCCAACTTCATGCTGCAATACCTGGCACAATTCTTCCCGACTGGTACACAGTGGAATATACGAGACGGCATTCCCATATCCATAATCCGTTATCTCTCCACTGGTGAACTTCAAATACGTTGTTCCACCATACACAGGCCTGTTCATCAAAACAACCATCACGGCATTATCCATTTCTTCATCAGAAAGAACAGACTGAGCGTAATATCTCACCATACTGTCATCACCTCCCACACGCGATCCGCTACCGAAATAAGTCGAGAGAGCTGTTTCCGCACCGTCCTCATATACGTCAGTCGGAGAAACAGCAGTGACAACGTAGATGTTGAACAAGTCTCTGAAGCTCCTGTAGGGCTCGATATCAAACAGATATTCTACTGCTTCCTCCATCAGGGAATCGTATTCTCCAGATGCTATCTGCCTGTCAGAGAAAGCATCTCCCATAATCACCAGGTTGATGCCGTTACCCACCACAGCCTTCTGGAGTATCCTGTATGTCCTGTCAGAAGAGAAGTCCTCGGAATAGTACAGCCCTTCTTTCCTATATCCATTCTGCCGGATTTCAACCGTCTTGGTAATATTGCCGGCCTTACAGGAAATTGTGGACACGCGCGGCTTGAACTGATAGTTCGTGTCTACTCTGACCATGAAACGTCCCGCCGTTTCGGTCTGCGTGACATCAAACCATTTATCAGCACTCCACTGCATTTCTGATACGACAGAGATATCTACGTTGGAGTTCAAATCCATAAAGAGATCCCCGCCTTCCCAGTCACATCGCAGCATAGGAGTATCGACATCGAGGTATATATTTTCGCTCTGAACCACTTTGTGCATCCTCACTGCTCCGGCCAGCGTATCTCCAATGAAGATTGATGCTGTACGTTCCTGCCTTGTCGTATTCGGAGAAGCGACAAGATAGTAATAGTTCTCCTTTGCACCCTGCCTATATGTAATCCAGGGCTGATCTTCTGGTATATATATCTGATAATCAATGTTTGAACTGATTATTATCAGCGATTCTCCACCTTCAGCTCCGAACAGGCTGCTGCTTGATGACAGTACGACGGAAGGAGGTGGCTGTGTGAACTTGAGACCTATCCTCTGACCATAGGCATCTTTCAAGGTAATTCCCCAGGTACGGTAAGAATCAGCAGCCTCTACAATAAAGACGAATGTCGAATCGGTCCGCCTCTCTTTGTCTTCGGTAATAAATGAAGGCATCATCATTTCGTTGTAGAAAGCACCTTCTGACGGCGTTATCTCAACAATCACTTCACCTCCTACAGGAGATAATTCAAACTCTTCCTGCTTTGCCCGGAAAGGCGGCAGCGGAGCATGGAAATCCTGCATGAAGCAGAATGAATGGCGCAGACCGAAGTCTGTCGTGACCTCAACTTCGCACAGGCGGCTGCTGTCTCCTGCATTTTCAGGAACTTCAAGCATCACCGTACTGCCACTTGAAGTAACTGTTATCCAATCAGATGCGGAGACTTTATAGTCCACATTGCTCTTCACTGTGAATGTCCGCCGGCACTCATACGGATCAATGTCATCAAAACTTCCCGGACTGACGTCAAGATATGCCGCCGACTGCACAACCTGCAGCGTATCAGCGGCCTCACCGGCAACAAACCTCACGAGGCATTCACGGGCGGCGCCAGTGAAATATGTATCAACAGCAAATGTCTGATTACCAAGGTCGTGAATCCAGTCGCAATCACTGTCAAAGATGTAGGAATAATCTTCGGCATACACCTTCACCCGGGTCTCTCCACCTTCCGGGCCGAAGTCCGTACGGTCGATGTCGAGCATGCTTCTTCCAGGTGACTGTGTCACAACTATGTCATGCGAGATGCCGTAGTCGGTGTTGGTTATTGAAAAGCCTCCCCTGCGCGCTTCACCAGAAGGATTTGCCGGAGCGGAAATTTCAAGTATGCCGTCTTCACCCATCCTGTGGCCGAGCCATGTCACATCGGGCGGCAACGTTACGAAAGGAACGTTTGCATCTACCTCAAGCTCAGCGCTTCCGCCAGATCCGGCAAGGAAAAATTCTGTCTTTGAAACATTTATCCAGGCGGCGTTCTGAACCACATTCACAACAACCCTCACCCCTTCTCCGGCAAAGGCTATGGAAGCCGAGCGCCCCTCTCCGGAGGTGTTTCTTTCGATGACAAAAGTATCGGGCACGCCACCCTCGGCCAGCCAGTCCGCCGACTTGTCGATGATGTGCGTATATTCAATGTTTGAATCGATCCGGAGCTGTATTGTGCCACCGTCAGGGCCGAGCATGAAATCTGTCTCATCTATAGTGATATACGGCGCTACAGGCTCTTCTGGCTCTTCCGGATCGTCAGGATTGACCGGTGGATCATCCGGGTCTTCAGGCTCTTCAGGTACTTCCGGCTCCTCGGCAGCCTCCTGAACAATCCTTACAGTATGCTCCAACCCGTATTCCGTGATGAAGATCACGTATGTCTCCCTCTGCCTGTATGTCTCGTTTTCAGAGAGCACGAAGGAGTATTCACCTTCAGCCGTATCCTCTCTTGAGATCCAGCTCTCCGACGGCAGGTCTTCTGTATATTCGATGTTTGAAGAAACGGTGAAATGTGCTGCACCGCCCTCTGCAGCAACCACACAGCTGTCTGCCGAGACAAGCAGGACGGGTGCTTCCTGCCTTACCTTCACCCTTTCGCTGAAGCCCGGTGCATCAATCAGGACTGCGGCCTCACGCGGTTTTCCGGAAGTATTCTTGCCCACGGTGTAGTTCAGGCTGCCGTTGGATTTCAACCACACGGGCTGGTCTTCCACGGTACAGGTATAGTCGAGGTTGGTATGCAGGTCTATCTTAAATCCGCCGCCCTTGGGAGCGAAGGCAAACTCTTTTTCCGATATTATGAAGACATCTTTCTGCCGCTGCCTTACCGGCACGCTCACCTTGAGGCCGAAATCGGGCGCTGTGACAGACAGAGCGGCCTCCCGCCAGGTTTCGGATGTGTTTTCCTGGGCAGCCACATCCAATCCGCCACCCACTTCAGAGACTTTCAGCCAGAAGCAGCCGGGCAGCCCGACAATGTATTTCACATTGCTTTCCACAGATATTCCGGCAGAGCCTCCCGCAGTATCGAACTCCAGCTCCGATTCGGAAAGCCTTATATATGCAGCAGCCTGTGACACAGTTACTTCCGTGGCAGACTTGCCATCCGTGAAGATGATATGCCCCACACGCGGCCCGCCCGAAGTGTTCCTGTCCACATCAAAGGATAGAGGTTTTGCACTTTCCCTGATCCAGCCACAGCCTTCCTCCACACTGTAGGAATACGGGACATTGGCAAGAACTTTTATCTGGCACGAGCCCCCGTATGGATCGAACTGGAACTGCTTCTGCGACAAGCTGAAGACATCCTTTGCACTTTGAGTCACAGCTATCGTGTCGGAAAGCCCGTAGAAGTCGTTGGTTATTACCACCCTGCCTTTTCGAGCATCCATGCCTTCATTCGGCATTGCCTTGATCTGCAGAATGTTATCTTTTATGCTTGCACTCAGCCAGTCTGACGGCAGAGCACTTGCCTCGAAGTCTATATTCGTATCAACGGCAAGAGCCAACTGCCCGCCGTCATCGGTGAAACTGACAAGCGAGTCTGCCACAGCCAGCGTGGGGTGCCGCTGGGACAGAGTCACCACCGCCTTGAACGCCTTGCCGGTAAACACTATATCCGCCTTTCTGTCAGAGCTTTCCGGATTGCGCCGTACAAAGAAGACCTTCAGGCTGTCTGAAGACTTGTCCAGGTTTTCTCTAACCCAGTCGGGATTGCCCTCCACCACGTAGTCATACGGAATATTTGTGTGGATGTGAACCTCGACCTCCTCTCCTGCCGAAGGCACTTCAATCTTCTGCGGTGACACCTCCATCACATCTTTCTGCCCCTGATGGACCACCACCGTATCGGCTATCTGGAAATGGTCGTTCGAGAAGATCATCCTGCATTCGCGCGGCTGCTCCTCGGCCGTCTCTGCTACTCTCAGCACAAATACACCAGGCTCCTCCTCATTTATCCTGCACCATTCTTCTTCAGGCATAACAAGCTCATAATCAATGTTATGCTTAAAGAACAGCGTATCTCTTCCACCACCTATGGAATAGTCGAAACGCATACGGGAGTAATCCATCACCAGCCTTTCCTGGAATACATCTATGGCCTCGGCGCGCCCCGCATCATGCAGCGCTATGCGGCAGCTGCGGTCAGATCCGGAGTGGTTCTGGCTCAACTGTATTATCCTGCGGTAAGGCTTGCCGGGGGGAGTCACCAGGGTGACCCAGCTGCAGCCCGCATCACAGTCGAACTGCCTGCCGGCATCGAAATCTATGATGAATGACACCGAATCGGGACTGAACTCGAACTCCGGCGCGGGGTTGTCGGCAAAAAGGTCTGTGCGCCCTTGTATCAGGGTGAGCGTGTCACTTACATTATACTCACTGTTACAGAATATTACAGAGCACTCGCGGGCATAGTACTCCGGATTGGCGTCCATCACGAACTTATACAGGTTGTATGTCTCGACGCCGTCGGCAGTCACTTCAGTGAATGCACTCTCTTCAAGCCTCAGATACTCGAGCTGAGGCATCACAATATCGTAGCTTACATTGCTCCCGACGCGGATAGGCATGGTCCTGCCTTCCTGTGGCATTATTGTATCGCGCGTATCGCAGTTCAGGACAGCGGGATGCTGGGTGATTGTGACCTTCCTCTCGATGCCGTTGCCGCTGAAACTTATCCCTGCTGTACGGTCCACCCCTTCGTTGTTCCTTCCTACGGTAAAATGCAGTTTGTCGTGGTTCAGGGCCTTGGTCTGCACACACTCTATCCAGGGACTGTCTATCTTGTATGAATAGCTGATATTGGCATCGACATTTATCACGAAGCTTCCTCCAGGCGCTTCGAAAACTGCCTGGTCGATAGATGTAAGGTCCAATATGTCAAGCTGTTCCTGCTTGATTACAATTGTACCGGTGTGGGTGGCTGAAGTAATCCTGATGGTGGCCGTGCGGGTGTACGAGTCGTAGTTGTCGGAGAGTTTCACACCAAGTGTGGCACCTCCCGAACCTCCGTCCTTCGGGGTGACGGTGCACCATCCACCGCCTTCCTCCACCGTTGCCTTCCAAAGGTTACGCGAAAAGAAGTTGAAGCGGTAAGTGTTGGCTTCGCCGCCGACTACAAGGACTGTGTCGATGTAAACATTGCTCTCGGGCTGCACGGGAGTGGGGTCTACCTTCTCTCTGCAAGCCGCAAGCACCAGCAGCATCACTGCCGGCAGCAAGAACATCGTCCGCAACCCTTTCATCTAAGCAGAACTACTTGACCATCAACACATCACCATGATCCTTGACAATGGCACGGAGCCAGTGCTCACGCTGTGCAGGATGCTCGGGAGAGGCAGGGATATCTGTATCGGGATGCAGTTTCACGTAATCCCCGTTCTCATCCTGGACCTTCACGTTGCCGTCGAGATATTTTACAAGAAGATTGTTTTCAAGACCGTTCCAGCGTTCCATCATTTCATCTGCAAGTTCAGATGATGCCGTGGTCATAAGCTTCCTGGCCTTCTTCACCTTGCCTTTCTCGATGAATTTCAAGGCCATCCCGTCGGTCTGAGCCACCTTATCGAAGCAGACAGCCTCGAAATCCTTTATCTCCTTTGTAACTACAGGAGCAACGCGGTCATAGAAGAGATATGCGAAGTGAGCGACCTTGTTGACCTGCCAGAATGCAGAAGTTGCAGAATATTCGGTCATGCTTCCGTTACCCTCCCTGAAAGGTTCTGGCGAAGCAAGGATATTGGTATAGACGGGTGTGAGTGCAGAAGTTGCAGCATCATCCACACCGAACCATAGGATGCCTCCCAGCTCGTCGGGAAGCCAGCCGCGGCTCTGGCAGAGGATCCAGAATCCGGTCTGCTGTGTAGCCAGCGCACGCTCGTGCACGTATGTCTGACCGTCAAGCTCGAAGTCCATGGGACGCCATCTGTAAGGGCAGGCATTGTTGCCGGCACCCACGTCCTGTGTCATGTCCATGGGGGTGTTTTCGAAATGGTCACGCATCACATCGGCAAGTGCGCCCAGCTCCACCTTCTTTGCAGGTTTGATGAAAAGCGGCATCTTGTGGCCGAGGTTGTGTCCCATTGCAAAGTCAAGCCAGTCAGAAGCGGGAGCGCTGTGCTCACCCTCTTCATCCTCCCAGACGAAAGTACCTCCACCAAGGATATTATATGCCGCCCATACACGTGCTTCACATGCCCTTGCACCGGAGAAATCGATGGGGCAGTATGCATCACAGAAGCTGAACTCCTCATCCGGACCGTCGAAATAACCTTTTTCGCGGGCGAATGTGATGACATCTTTTGAATAAAGACAGTTTTCTGGATCGTCCAGGGGGAAGGTGCTGATACGCGCCTGATTGGCGTGAGAGCAGATATATCCGTCGGGAACACGGCGGGCAACCCATACCGCACCTGTACCGTCACCCTTGCTTACTATCTCCATGATCCAGGCCTCGTCGGGATCGGCCACAGAGAATGACTCTCCGGGAGATACATATCCATAGGTCTGGCATAGCGCGTCCATGATCTGTATGGCCTCGCGTGCGCTTGATGCCCGCTGGAGGGTGGTGTAGATGAGTGCACCATATTCCATGATACCGCTGCCGCCTTCAAGCTCGGCACGGCCGCCGAAAGTGGTTTCGGTGATTGTTACCTGACGGGCGTTCATATTGCCCACTGTCTGGATTGTCTGCGGAACCTGGGGGATGTCTCCCATGTAACGTCCTTCGTCCCAGCCGTACACCTTGAACATATCCCCTTCCTTGAAGCTGCCTGCAGGATGGAAATAAAGCTCACCGTACAGCTGATGGCTGTCGGCCGAGTATGTCACCATTACAGAACCGTCGGCAGACGCTCCTTTGGTTACAATTACATTGCTGCACGCCCATGAATAAGTGGTAAAGAGCGCACCTGCAACTATGAGGGCCGCTATTGCATAAATTTTTTTCATATCGTGTGTTTTTCTAACTTTGTCGGAAATTAACATTGAAAATAAAACGCTAAGTTATGAAATCTTTGGCAAAATACATATTTGTGATGCTGTTTTCTGCCGCTGCAGCCACTTTCACGGCGGATGCACAGAACAACGGACAGTCACAGGCCGAGCCTGATTATGAGAAGCAGATCAAGCAGCAGGTCGACTATTTCATAGAGACCTACCATCTTGACGACATCCAGGCCTTCCGTCTCGACACCCTGCTTCAGCACTATCTTCCCATCTATAACGAAGAGGTTGACAAGCTGAAGTCTTCCGGCATCTCCATGATGGAATCATACCAGCCCATGCTCGACAAATGGGCCGATTTCTTTGACCGTTCTTACGAAAAGATCTTCACCCCGGAGCAGTGGAAACGCTATCTCAAGTCAGCTGCCGGCAAAGAGAAGAAGAAAAGGGACATCCGCATGGCCGAGGCCGCTGCAGGCTCCTCAAAGAAATAACCGTCATTTCCTACCGGACACTTCAATCACAGACCGGCCTGTATGAGGCAGCGGTCGGGGTTGTCTGCGCGCCTTTGTGGCAGGCACGAGATTGACTGCATCATAGGCCACGAACTCTTCATAGTCGTAAGTCCATGTCTTTCCGTATGCAAGCTTGTGGAGGCGCTTGTATATCTGCTCCCTCGACGGGGCGTTGAAACAGCCTACGTTATCACACATGATGCTGAGCTCTGTGGGTTTGAACACTCCGTACTCATAATATCCTCCCGCACCCTCGAAGACGCCAAGCCCTTCACCGTTGTACCTTTCGTCGGCAAGGAAACCGGCCCAGAGAACCTGCGCGGGATCATTGATGAAATCGACGTTCCTGTATGCATGGAAATCGTTCTGCCACATACGGTACTGGTCTATTTCCTCCTGAGTGACAGTGCCTGTCCCTGAATAGCAGTACTCGTCTGCAAGATATCCGAATCCGTGTCCTCCCGCTTCGTGGTGCAGCAGTGCCTCGAATTCACCTTCATTCGAACCGAGAGAGAAATATGCCACAGAATTGCCCTGGGTGAAGTCAAGCAGAGGATCGTTGACCCAGTATACTCCCATATAGCAGGTGCCGGCGAAATATTCACGGTTCATCATCACTATCACCAGAGTGTTGCCAAGCGCCACTTCGGTATCCATCATGTGTTCATTGTCCCAGCTGATTGTCTGCCAGTCGGTCCTCTCCGGCTTTACAGCGTGAAGGGCGTATCTCTTGCACATCACATCATCTCCGCCGACGGAAGTGCCGGAACCGAACCATGTAGCCAGCCTGCGCTGCGAAACGTCGCTGTCATAGCTGTCACTCTGCGAAACCACATTCACCATATAGACATCGAAGAGGTTGCGGAAAGTGGTGTACGGCTCTACATTGAAGAATGCCTCCATGGCCTTTTTCATCATGTTATTGTATGTGCCGTCGAGATTCTGTGCCTCTGTATAGGCGTCTCCCATAATCACTATGTTCACTCCGTTGCCTTCTGTATGAGTCTGCAGTCTGGTCACACGGCCGTCCAGAGGCACCGGATCGGGCTCTATGTATGCCGCCTGTGTCACAGCAATGCAGGCTGTAAGCCCTGCGCCCGAATAAGTAATTGTGGCAGAGCGCGGTGAGGCCTCTTCATTGGCAGCCACAGTGAACTTGCTGCCGTCACGCGTAATCCAGCCGACCGGGATATCCACAGTATATTCGATATTCGCGGTGACAGAAGGGGTGAATGTTCCACCGTCAGAAGTGAATTCGTACGAAGCCTTGTCAACACTCAGCACATTGTTCTGGGCCTGGCTTATCGTCAAGGTTCGGTTTATAGAGAAATCGGTGTTCCTGACGGAGAATACACAGGTCCTTGCCGCACCGGTGGTGTTTGCCGCAACATTTATCTTCAGCCTGCCGGAATTGTTTGTATATGTCACCCAGTTCTTGTCGGCAGAGCAGGTGTAGCTGATATTTGCCTCCACATCTACATCCAGACTGGTGCCGGCGGCATCCACACCTGCCTCACTGATAGAGATATCCAGTATCGGAGCGGCCTGTGTCACCGTTGTGGCGGCAGAAAGGCCGTTGCCGGAAAAGGCCACACTGCCTGTGCGGATTTCAGATGAAGTATTCCTTCCTACCTTGTAGATCCGTCTTGATGCCGTGCTTCCCGAGGCAGCCTCTGCAATCCACGACACTCTCGGTGCTGCAGTGTAATTGATATTGGACTGGACATCTATCACCAGGTCGCCGCCTTCGGGGCTGAAGGCAGCTGAAGAGGGCGAAACCGTCAACATGTCTTTCTGGTCCTGCGATATTTTGATAGTCCGGCTCAGACTGTAGTCGGGACAGCTTACCACGATGCTGCATTCGCGCTTTCCGCCGTCGTTTGGACGAACCCGTATGTTCAGCTTTCCCTTCTGATCTTCACGCAACCGGTCGACCCACTGGACATCAGGCATTTCAACCAGATACGGCACATTCGAGACTATAGTGAAGGTAGCTTCTCCCCCTTCTATGGGGAACACTGAGACAGAAGACGGAGTAACCGACAGCGAAGGAGCTTTCTGACGCACCGTCACCCTCTGCACCGAGGTCCCGCCTGTGAAGACTAAGCTGCACTGACGCGAAGTGGTGCCTGTATTCCTGTCAACATCAAATGTAAGCTTCTGCGCCGATTCGGAGATCCAGCCCGGCGCGTCCTCTATATAGTAGCTGTATTCCACGTTCGAACTCACCTCTATGGTGATGTCACCGCCCTCAGGCTCGAGTTCGAACTCATACTCGGAAAGCGAGAATACATCTTTCTGCTTCTGGATAATTGTAACAACTTCTGAAATGCCCTCGGCGGCGGAAGTGAGCCTCAGCACGGCTTCGCGGCTCTCTGAAGAGGTGTTGGGCAATATCTGGAACACCAGCGGCCCGACTTCTGAAATCCACTCGGGAGCGCCTTCCAGCGCATGTTCATACTCGATATTCGAATTGACTCTGACTGTGACCCTGCCCCCAGCATCGCCCACATTATATTGTTTCTGCGGTACTTCGAAAAGTACGCAGCGCTCCTGGCTGATGTGCAGCGTGTCGCTCATCCCGAAACCGTCCGAGCAGAACACAACATCGCATTCACGTGCCACTGAAGTATCGTTTCCAGCCACTGCAAAGGTATATTCATCTGAAGCCGAGCCTGTCCTGCTCAGCCAGCCGACAGACGGAACCTCCACCACATAAGGGATGTTATGACTCACTTTCACGGTCACTTCACCACCGCTTATGCCGAACTCAGCCTCGTGGCGGTCTGCCTTCAGGCATGCACCTGCCTGGTTCACCATCAATGTTTCGGAATAACCTCCTCCGCTGAACACTATCCCGGCAGAGCGTTCCTCCGGGCTTCTGTTGGCATCCACCGTGAAAACATGCACACCGCCATCCTCCTCTTCTCTGATCCATCCTGCACTTTCAGGCACAGTGCATGAATAATCCACATTTGTAGTGACTCTTACCTCCGAAACCCCACCTTCAGGCCCGAAGCTGAACTGCTTCTCTGAAACCGAGAAATACGATTCGAACCCCTGGCTGATATACAGGGTGTCGCAAAGCTGGTAATCTGTATTCCTGAATATGACCACTGCGTCACGCCCCACAGAGAAAGGGTTCTCCACTGCATTGAAAGTAAGCAGGCTGACCGTCTCCTTTCCCTCTGCTGCAGCCAGACCACCCTCTTTCCAGAGCCATTCCTCCTGCGGCATAACCAGCTCGCACTCCACATTCGTGCTCACCTCGACCTGCTCCGAGGCGGCATCCTTGCCGAATGACACCTCTTTCCTTGAAAGTGTGAGATATGCCGGATGCTGCAGCACGTTGAAACTCCTGCTGAACCCATCTCCCTCGAACACAATGCTGCAGGCACGCTCGGCACCTGTGGTGTTGCGCTCCACTTCGAAGGTATGGGTATGGGGCGTCATTCCTTTGGTGGCACCTTCCTCTTTCTGGCTCACCCAGCCGCCTCCCTCTATCCTGCAGGAATAATCCATATTTGTCTGAAGGTCAATCGAGAAGCTGCCGCCCAGAGGAGGCATCACATAATCCTGCAGATTTATCTCAAAGCCCTTCAGGCAGTCCTGGGCAATACCTATCCTGCCAGTCGAGCTTCCCACCTTCAGCTCCACCGTGGCGCTGCGCGGGTCGTATGTGTCGTTGGCACCGACCTTTATGGTAACTGTCACCTCACCCTTTCCACCGCTCTGCGGGCTTACTGTGCACCATCCGGCATCACTTTCCTGCACCTTTGCACTCCAGTCGCCCGAACTTGTGAGAGTCAGTGAGATTTCAACTCCAGACACTCCCACCGCGTAGGTGGTGTCTATGATGACAGCTGGTGAAACCGGCCCCACAGGACTGGTGGTGTCCTGAGGATGCAGGGGGCCTGTGGTATCCTGGGGATTCACCGGTCCTGGGCCGGGATCCGGCGGAGTGATGGGATTACAGCTCACTGCCATGAGGAACCCTGCCGCGGCAGTTACTGCCACAGTACGGATTATATTGCGTAGAACATTCATAAGATGCCGGCTGTCAATGGGTAACAACCAACAAAATTAAAGAAACAAATCCAGAATTTCAACAGGATTGCGGAAATGGAAATCAGCAGGGATGCCTGCCTCTGCTATGCCGTCCCAGTCGGCCAGACCGAACGCCACACCGGCATTCTTTGCACAGAGGGCATCGTACATAGTGTCGCCGATATAGAGGCACTGTGAAGCGGGAACACCTGCCTGGCGCACAAACTCCAGCGCAGGATCTGCCGCAGGCTTGGGATTGGCAGTATCTTCAGACGAGACCTTTATCTTCAGGATATCGTTCCAACGGGCAAGGTTCGGGTCACGGTCTATCTCCCCGTGGTTGCGGGAAGTCACCAGGCCAAGCGTGACGCCCGCTGCGGAAAGGCGGCGCATCACACCGTCCATACCGTCGAATACCCTGCTCTTCTCGGGATACAGCTCGCAATAATACTTCTCCCATAGGGCTAGCGCCTCTTCAGCATCATCGAATTTGATCATTTCGATGGTGCCCATGCTGGTTACGCCGAAATATTTCACCAGGTCGGCCGGAGAAACCTCCTCGCCGCGGAGGTCACGGATGCATTTCGAAAGAGAATATGTGAATGTGTCGCGGGTGTCTATTATCGTCCCGTCTACATCAAGTGCGATGTGTGTGTAACGCATGTCCTACTGCTCCAGATATTCACGCTGCTTCTCTGTGAGGGTGTCGATGGTGACTCCCCAGCTCTCCAGCTTCTTCCTTGCCACAAAGTTGTCGATATCCTCGGGCACCACAAGCACTGTTGAGGGAAGCATCTTCTTGTTGCGTACGATATATGCTACACAGAGGCTCTGGATGGCGAAGCTCATATCCATGATCTCGGCGGGATGTCCGTCGCCAGAAGCCAGGTTCACAAGACGGCCCTCGGCAAGAAGGTAGAGCGTTCTGCCGTTATTGAGCTTGAAACCTTCGATATTGTTCCTTGCGGGGAATGATTCCACAGCGGTCCTGCGCAGGGCTGCCACATCCACCTCTACATCGAAGTGGCCTGCATTGCAGAGGATTGCACCATCCTTCATCTTGTAGAAGTGCTCTTCCACGATAACATCGCAGCAGCCGGTGGATGTGATGAACAGGTCGCCGTACTCTGCAGCCTGGGACATCGACATCACCTCGAAGCCGTCCATCTTCGCTTCCATGGCGCGGATAGGATCCACCTCTGTGACTATCACCTTCGCACCCAGCCCCTTGGCCCTCATGCTAATGCCCTTTGCACACCAGCCGTAGCCTGCAACCACAACGGTCTTGGAAGCCACGATAAGGTTTGTGGTGCGCATAATGCCGTCCCATACAGACTGGCCGGTGCCGTAACGGTTGTCGAAAAGATACTTGCAGTTGGCGTTGTTCACCATCACCATGGGGAAATGGAGTTCGCCGCGGCTTGCCAGCGAGATAAGGCGGTGTATGCCGGTGGTGGTCTCTTCGCAGCCGCCCCAGATGTTGTCTATGAGCTCAGGCATCTCGTTGTTGATGATGTGCAGCAGGTCGCCGCCGTCGTCGATTATCACATTCGGACCCGGACGGAGCACACAGCGCAGATGCTCGTAGTAAGATTCCATTGTCTCACCATGGACTGCAAAGACATTCACACCGCTCTTCACAAGGGCGGCGGCGACGTCGTCCTGGGTGGAAAGCACATTGCAGCCTGTAGAGTAGACCTCGGCGCCGCCTGCGGCAAGCACCTGGCACAGGTATGCCGTCTTGGCCTCAAGATGGCACGATATGGCCACCTTCACCCCCGCCAGAGGTTTTGTTTCGGTGAACTGCTCCTCTATGTCGTTCAGAAGAGGCATGTGGTTCCTTACCCATTCGATCTTGCGCAGACCGCTTTCGTACAGGGTGATGTCTTTGATGTCGCTCATTGGTGTTGACTCTTTTCTAATTATGTTTTAATTTTGCAAAGATATAACATTTCAGGCACATGGCACTCAACATAATGTTCTATAATCTGGAGAACCTCTACGACACCTCGAAGGACGAAGTGTCGGACGATGAGGAATTCACCCCAACCGGTATCAAGAGGTGGAATGCCATCAAGTACCAGACGAAGCTGGCCAACCTCAGCAACGTGTTCGCCGCCGTATCCGGACTGCCGGGCGGTTTCCCTGCAATCGTGGGAGTTTCTGAAATTGAGAACGACACGGTGCTTGAAGACCTTCTCTCCCAGAAGCGGATGGAAGCAGCAAACTACCGTTATGTACATTACGACTCGAAAGATGCCCGCGGTGTGGATGTGGCGCTGTTTTTCCGCCCCGACAAATTCAAGCTGCTCGGCAGCGAACCGGTGAAGCTGGTGCTGCGCAGCGGCAGGGAATACATAGGCCGCGACGTGCTCTGCGTGTGGGGCAGGCTCTGCGACGAGATGTTCTGCTTCTATGTGTGCCACTTCCTTTCGCGCCGCGCAGGTGTATCCTCAAGCGAGGGTTTCCGCCGCGCCGGAGCCGAAACGGTGCGCGACCATGCGCTTATGATGCGCCAGAAATACCCCGGAATAAAGATAGTTGTGATGGGCGATATGAACGACACTCCCGACGAAGCCTCGCTCAGTGTGCTCCTGCGCGCCCGCGAGAACATTCAGAATATCGATCCGCTCGAGTATTTCAACCCCATGTGGTCTATGATGGATGACGGCCTCGGCACCAGTGTCCACAACCACGAGTGGACAATGTTCGACAATATCATCGTAAGCCAGAACCTGCTGCCTGTAGATGCCGGATACCGCGATGCAAAGGGGCTCACCCTTGCAAAATTCGACAAGCAGTACTGGGCCCACGTGTTCCAGCGCAGCTTCATGATGAAAAACGGCAAGCCTTTCCGCAGCTATAACGGAAATGTCTTCTCAGGCGGTTACAGCGACCACCTGCCCATCCTTGTAAGATTGAACTAGCCGGCCGGTGCGGCACGGCTGCATACCGGCGCGTTATTCCAGCTTCGACACCTTCCAGCCGCCGTCGGCCTTGACAAGCGTCATACTGCGGTCTATCGCAGCACCTTCTCCGAACGGAATTATCCTGTATTTCACCTCTACGGTATTCTTCTCCTCTGTCTTTTCACATGAGAGGATCTTGAATTCCGTCCCTTTCGATGCCTCTGCCACCCTGGCGCCGATCTCCTCTGAAGGATACTCCTGCCCTGCCACCGAATCGAGCAGCATGCCGCCCAGCCCTTCACTGCAGAGGGCTGCAGCAGAGTCATATTCCATTGCAAAGAAAGAAGTGAGGAAACTGCCGGCCACCTCACCGGCCTTGTCTGTGGCGCTGCCGCTGAAGAGCTTTACAGCACCGAACACAGCTGCCGCCAGCAATATTGCAGCTACAGGTATGAGAATTATCTTTTTCATGATACGATTTTATCGTTTTTTTCCGTCATACACAGGCCGCACAGGCTGACCAAGATACCGGAAGGAATTCTCAGATTCATTCTCTATATACACATCAGTGTCATCGAAAGTTAAACTATATGCTTCATACGGTGACTCTGGCTTTAACTCGCAAGACCAATAATAACCATCTACATTAGCGTTGCCGAAATCCTTACCTTGTAAGTACCCGCCGGCAGGAAGGAAAATGTAAAGATCTTTCTTCATTGAATACGTATGGGTTCCTTCTTTCGTCATTTGATGATCGGTCGCTTTATCCTGAGA
>JAGHVP010000137.1 GCA_018064305.1 Candidatus Equibacterium intestinale
GGCTCACAGAGGTCCACAGCCAGAAGGAGCCAAGTTCGCAGGGCACCCACGGGATTGTTGTTGAGGAAGGCACAGAGCTGGCATATATCCTTCCTGAAGGAGAGCTGAAGGTGAATTCTTTCCACCATCAGGCCGTGAAAGATGTAGCTCCCGGCTTTATCGTGGCCGCCCGCAGCCCGGAAGGCGTGGTCGAGGCAATCGAATACATCGACGAAACACACAACATCATGGGTGTGCAGTTCCATCCGGAAAAGATGGTGGGCACCTCCGACACATTCCTCCCCATCTTCACCCGCTTCATCGCCACCAGCCGCCGGTAGAATTCAAGCAAGACCGGGGCAAAAAAATAGAGGGCAGCCTTACGGCCACCCCCTACACACAACAAAACTTTTATATCTGGAAAATTAGAAGTTCCATTTTGTACCCAGGCAGGGATTTACCATGAAGCCCTTGTGCCCGAGGAAATTGTTTGAGAGTTCGATCTCGGTACCGAGGTTGAGATGCTTGCCCACTGCATACCAGAGCTGAGGCTCTGCCAGGAAAGAGAACTTTGTGGTGCTGAGGTCAGCATATAAACCGTTGTTGCCCCAGAAATCAAAGAATCCCTTGAAAACAAGACCTTTGAGACCGAAGATGTCGTTCAGCCCCCATACACCTGAGATTTTTACAGGAATATCGGCGGTGCCTGCGCCGAAATGCTTGTCGTACATCACGTATGCAGTGAATGTCTTGCTGAAATCAGCTGAATGGAGGAAATATTTTGCACCAAGGCTGAAGATGCTTGAGCCGAAGCTGCCGCCATCATATTCGACGTGTGCGCTCAAATCCTTGAGTTTTGTGTCCTGCCAGAAATTGAGACCGCGTTCAATCTCGAAATAAGTACCGTTGATGGCACTGCGGCCCTGGTCTTTCTGTCCGAAATAGTGGTCGATGAAGAAGAAAGTGTCACCATATTCATCACCCTTGAACATTTCAACGGTAGTGGTTACATAATCGCGACCGAAGTCATAGAAGGTCTGGAGATTAGTCTGAGCGTTTGCTGCAAAAGCCACAAGCACAGCTGCAATGGAAATAATGACTTTTTTCATAAAGGTTTGAATGTTATTATTAATTAGTATAATTCAGATAATTTATTGATTTTCAAGCGTTCGCACAATGCAGGCAGATTCTCTATGATGCGCGGGCAGGCCATCGGGTCGCGCAGTGAGGCACTTCCTACCTCCACTGCCCTTGCACCTGCCATCATCATCTCGAGGACCTGTTCGGCAGAAGAAACTCCGCCGCAGCCAATTACTGGAACAGAGCAGCTGCGGCTCACCTGATACACCATCCTCAGCGCAACCGGGAAGATGCATCCGCCAGAGACGCCGCCGGTAGTGTTGGAAAGGATAGGTCTGCGGGTGTTGATGTCGATGCGCATTCCAAGAAGAGTGTTGATAAGCACAAGGCCGTCGGCCCCACCCTGTTCAGCCGCCTTCGCCACAGCCACGATGTCGGTGACATTCGGAGAAAGCTTTACAATCAGCGGCTTGGTGCACTCCTTGCGGATTGCCTTCACAAGCAGTTCCAGAGAAGCCGGATCGGTACCGAAAGCCATGCCTCCGCCGTGCACATTCGGGCAGGACACATTCAGTTCCACAGCATCCACATCACAAGAAGCACTTGCAAGAGTACAGCACTTGACATATTCCTGCTCGCTGAAACCACTGATATTCAAAAGTACCGCGCCTTTGTAAACAGAGCGCAGCCAGGGAAGCTTCTCTCCAAGCACAACATCGATTCCGGGATTCTGGAGCCCCACGCAGTTAAGCAGACCTCCTTCGCATTCAGCTATGCGCGGCAGAGGATTACCATAACGCGGCTCGAGAGTGGTGCCCTTCACCGCGATGCCGCCCAGGACATTCAGATCCCAGAGACTTGCGAAATCCTCGCCGAAGCCGAAAGTGCCGCTGGCGGGAATTACCGGATTGCTGAGGTTCAGACCGGCAAAATTAACGCTGAGATCTACCATATCAATTCATCATTTTTAAATACCGGACCATCTTTGCACACCCGGCGCGGCCCGTCTGCCGTCTGGATCGAGCACCCCATGCAGGCTCCGAATCCGCATCCCATGCGCGCTTCGAGAGACATCTGACCGGGGACACAGGTTGCTGATGCAATTGCCCGCAGCATAGGCATAGGGCCGCAAGCATAATAGTAGTCCATACCGGCAGGAAGGGCACCTGTTACAAAGCCCTTCACACCAGCCGAACCGTCTTCGGTGCATACAACAACCTTGCAGCCGAGAGCTTCGAGTTCTGGAACGAGCATCACGTCAGCAGCGCTGCGGAACCCCATCACAACTGTGGCACCCGGAACGAACCTGGCAAGATACAGCAGCGGAGCCACACCCACGCTGCCACCTATCAGGCAGGGATTTGCAGCAGTCTTCTGGACATCGAAGCCATTGCCGAGGAAATGCAGCACAGAAAGTGACTGCCCGGGCTGCATTCCAGCAAGGAAGGCCGTGCCCTGCCCCACTATCTTATACACAACCGTAAGGATACCGTCCTGATAATCAGCCACGGCAAAGGGACGCCTGAGGTAGAATCCCGGAACCTCCACCTGCACGAACTGACCGGGCAGGGGCTTTTCGGGACACTCCAGCCTCAGCATCATGCTGTCGCGGGCAACCTGGAGGTTTGATACTATTTTCAATGATGAATCTATCATTCCGATAATTACATTTCGTCTTTCTTGTCAATACCTTTCACATCATCCTCATTCTTGTGGGCAAGGATGGCGTTGAGCACGATACCTGCGATTGCAGCAACTGCAAGGGCGCTGAGGGTTACGTGGAACTCACCGAGGTTGAAGCTTACACCGTTACCGAGACCGAGTGCGCATACAAGTATGACTGCTGCGATGATGGTGTTGCGGCTCTTTGTGAAGTCAACTTTGTTCTCGACCATGTTTCTGATACCGATGGCGGCGATCATACCGTAGAGGACGAATGAGATGCCGCCTACAAGTGCTGCAGGCATCGAGTTGATGAGGGCGGCGAACTTGGGGCAGAATGAGAAGAAGATTGCGAAGTATGCTGCGATGCGGATCACGCGGGGGTCGTACACCTTGCTGAGTGCAAGTACGCCGGTGTTCTCGCCGTATGTGGTGTTGGCGGGACCGCCGAAGAGAGATGCAAGGATTGTGGCACATCCGTCACCGAGGAGGGTGCGGTGCAGGCCGGGATCTTCGATGAAATTCTTGTTGCAGGTTGCGCTGATTGCAGAGATGTCACCGATGTGTTCCATCATGGTTGCGAGTGCGATAGGCATGATGGCGATTATGGCGCTGACTGCATATGACCAGTTGTGGACACCGCCGAACACTGTCTGGCTCCATGCAACGGGGAATCCGATCCATGCCGCCTCTTTCACGCTTGTGAAGTCAATGGCCCAGTTCTCTGCTCCGCCGACATTACCTACAAGCACGCATACGATGTATGTGCCGATGATACCCATGAGGATGGGGATGATCTTGAGCATGCCCTTCGCATAGATATTGAAGATGATTACAAGTGCGAGTGCGATGAAAGCCACAGCCCAGTTGTTCTGGCAGTTGTTGACTGCAACGGGAGCGAGGCCAAGGCCGATGGCGATGATGATGGGACCTGTCACAACGGGCGGGAAGTATTTCATCACTTTCTTGATGCCGATGAGCTTGATGATAAGGGCGAGCACAAGGTAGAGAAGACCTGCTGCTGCCACACCGAGGCAGGCATAAGGAAGCATCTCTGTGTTGGCGGCACCGTCGGCAAGACGCGGCGCGATGGTGGCATATCCGCCCAGGAATGCGAATGATGAACCAAGGAATGCAGGTACTTTGAATTTGGAGAACACATGGAACAGGAGTGTTCCAAGACCTGCCATCAGCAATGTTGTGGAAACATCAAGACCTGTGATAAGTGGCACGAGGATGGTTGCGCCGAACATTGCGAACATGTGCTGAAGACCCAGCACCAGCATTCTGGGTTTGCCCAGGGTGGTTGCATCATAGATGCCGTTGACGGGAAGCGGTTGCTTTTCCATAGAATTGTATTTGTTGGTTAGTACGATATTCTCACTACTTTTATATAAAATCGTGTAAAATTAGACAATCTGAAGCCACGGATTTTTGACCTCCGCAAGATTTTATCAACAAGTAATCATCAACCTTAGTATATTTGCGGCATGATTGATTTTTCACTTTCAGGGAAGCAGCTTGCCATCCTGGGGCCGAACGGCACCGGCAAGTCTGCAATAGCGCGTCAGATGGCTTTTGACAACGGAGGCAGGTACGTGGCCTTCCGTGATTCGTACGGGCACAAGGCAGACCAGGACTATTTCCTCCAGCAGCGCTGGAACATGTCGGCAATGGATGCTGACACACCCGAAACTGTAACATTCTCTTCAGGCGAGCTCCGCAAGCACCACATCCGCGAGGCATTGGAAGCTGGCAGCAGGCTGCTTGTGCTCGACAACCCCTACATCGGGCTTGACGCACCTGCAAGGAACATCCTCACGGCACAGCTCACGAAGATGGCCGGTGAAGGCTGCACGGTTGTGCTGGTCCTGAGCCGCACAGACGAGCTGCCGGCATTTGTGAGCCATGTCCTGGAGACATTCCGCGGGAGCAGTGAGACAAAGCTGCAGACAATAGAGGAATTCCGCGCCTCGCACTTTCCACCAGAGGTTATCAGGCTCCGTAACGTTTCAGTTTCATACGGTGGTAAAATGATACTTAAGCCGCAGAACTGGATTGTTCATGAAGGTGAACACTGGGCCATCAC